>CAZITB010000024.1:0-26980 GCA_964542055.1 uncultured Candidatus Kuenenia sp. | reverse complement strand
AAACAGTAGGCTGGTTACCTACCAACATAACAGCTTGTATAGGCACATACAAAGCATCGGGGTATTGTTCGATAATTATTTCTGCCTGGCAATTCATCCCGGTTCGGAGATTTTCATTTTCACCGTCGATGTAAATTTCGGTTTTGTAAACTTTTAAATCAGGATTCATCCAAAAACTCTGTGCGTCGGGCAGGGGGGCGATCTTGTTTACTGTACCATAGAAAGTACTGCCGTGAAGAGCATCTATATTTATGACAGCAGGCTGACCGATGCGGGTTTTCTTCAAATTCGATTCATGGATTGAAATTTCAGCATTTGCCGAATTTCCCGTAGGCAGGTAAATCAGTTCTTCGCGTTCACGAACCTGATAACCTTCTTCGAGAGGTTCTGAATTACCGCGCCAGCTGCTGTTGTTTGCGCTTGTAGCATAGATTACCAGCCCATCAGCAGGGGCATATATTTTAGTTTTTTCGAGTTGGTCTAAAATCTTTTGAAGCTTATCTTTCTGACGTAAATATTCAGCTTCTTTTGCTTTTAAGTCAGCGTTAGCTTGAATAACATCCGCTTTTGCTTTGCGCCGGGTTCTTTCGAGTGCCATTTCGGCCTGGGAAACATCACTCTTTAACTGAACAAGTGTGCGTTTGTAAGTATATTGGGTTAAAAGGTCTTTACTTTTTTCGGTCAGCTGAACATCAAGAGCCTTTTTCTTTTCGGCAAGTTCATCTTTTTGAAGTTCAGTTTGCGAAATGTATTTATCTTCATAAAGCTGGTTTGACCATTTTAAGGTTTCGCGTGCTTGTGCAAGTTCTTCCTGGGCGTATGTGATATCTGCTTCTGCTTTATCCAGTTCATAAGGGTACTCACCATTTAAATATTTATCCAAATCATGTTTAGCAAACTCAAGTTCAAGCTCTGCAAGGTCGATGTCGCTTTTAGCTTGGTTTTCTGAGACAGCAAGTTTTTCTTTTGCTCCTACATAGGCCGCTTCGGTATTTTGAACCCTGATATCCTGGTCAATTCTGGAATCTTCTAAGGTGCTGGCATCGAGTTCGACAAGTAATTCTCCTTTTTCCACTTTTGTGCCTTCAGGTACAAGCGAGATTATCGAAGTGCGGCCTTCAAGTTCATTTTTGATTATGATCTGGTCGCGGGCTTTGATAGTTCCCGATTCCACAAAGCTTATAGTCAGGGGTCCTCGGGCTACTTCGAATGTTGGACCCTCGAATTCAAGGCCTTTCTTTTTACCAAATAATCCTGAAACCAGAACTAAAGTGAACACTACTACTATTAAACCTATAATTGTATATAATTTCTTTTTCGACATTTACATTTCTCCGGGAGTAAATTCAGTCCACAAACCTTTTTCATTAACAATCAGTACGCCCATATCACGCTGGAGTTCCAATTCTGCGATTCTGTAGTTGATTATGGCTGCGGTGAGTGCATTTTGGGCAGAAAGAAGTGCTTCCTGGGCTTCGAGCAGGTCACGAATTTCTGATCTGCCCGCTTCCAAAAATAGATTCGTACTTTTAACACGTTTCTGAGCCAAAGTGACGCTTCTAGCCTGTATTAACAGGCTTTCGCGGGATTCAAGCAGGTTTCGAAGATCGTTGCGGATGCCTATTTTTATGTTATCTTCGAGAATTTGCACATCTCGAACTGCTCTTTCAAGAGCGATAAAGCTGTTTCTGTAGGCGTTCCTTTCGGCTGTACGCTCAAGCGGTAAATCCATAGTCAGCAGTGCGGAATAAACACCTCGATCAAATTCTAGTTCGATATCGTCCAGAATCGCTGAATTTATCGATCTGGTTCCGCCTGTCCGGGCGCTTCCAAGCAAGGTTAACTCTGCCTCAAGGGAATCAGCCAGAACGACAACCAGCCTTTGGGCGTCAAAAACCTGGGACTGAGCAGTAATAAGGTCCACCCTGTTTTCAAGTGCAATTTTAACAGCAAGTTCCGGGGCAATTTCCAAAGGCCCTGCATTTTCCATATCGGGAGGGACCAGTTTTACCGGTTCATCTGCAGAAGCCGGACTGCCGTTAGCGGAATCTGACATTTCATCATCCAGAGCGAACTTACGAGAATATTCAGCGAGTTTTTCCAGTTCAACCCTGTCAAGCTCGATCTGGGCATCTGGAGGCAAACCTATCAGATTTTTGAAAGAATCAAGCCTTCTTTTATAGGTTTCGATTGCAGAAATCCATCGATCACGTGCAGAAAGTTCATCCTGAACTGCCTGGTCAATCTGAACTTCGGTAAGGCGTCCTGCGTCAGCCAACCTGCGGGCTCTGCGTGCAGAAAGTACCAGACCCCTGTAGTTTTCTTCATTGTTTTTAATAATATCAAGCTGCCTTAGCACCCCAAGATATTCAGCCGCAACGTTTACAGCGAAACTTTCTCTGAATCTCTCGAAGTCGTAAATTGCGTAAACAACGTTTCTTTCTGCCTGGATCAGCGGTTCCATTACGATATGCTCACCACTGCCCCTCAAAAGAGGGATCGAAACAGAAGCGTCACTTGAAATACCAAAAGCCGAAGCTTTGCTGCCGGTAAGCAGGTTTGCAAGTGTTGCGGCAATATCAGCGGTAATTATTGTCCCCGAAGGCAACTGGCGGGAAACACCAGCAGCAACCCCGGTTTCTGTGCCCGAAACAGTGGTTCCGGTGGTCATGTCGGATTGAACAAGTGTATCGGCTTGGGCGAAGAAAATATTTCGAAATTCATTTCGTTCAAGGTCCAGCCCCAGGGCTGCCCGAAAAATATCTTCCTTGCGGTTTTGGTATTCAAAGCTGTTGCGAGCGCCTATTTGCAAAGCCTCAATCATAGAAAGTTTGGGAACTCGGTCGGGTTGAAGCTCAACTAACGGCGGAATTTCTGAAAAACTCGGCTCAAGATAGTTGGAATCTGGCCAATAATCGATCGGTTCAAGGTAATCTGTACCGAAAGAAGCCGGACCCGACACAGGCAAATTTTGTTCGATCAAAAGCCGACGGCGGAAAATATCACTGGGCCGTTCAATAGTGAAATCCTCATCTTTTCCGAGTTCATGGAGTTTGTTTTCTACTATTGCGTTTGCGACTCTATCTGCTTCAAGTCTGTATTGCAGAGGAGACTTACAGCCGCAGATAAAGATTAACAATAAAAAGGTCTGTAATAATATATTATTTCTCAAAATCCCTCTGTTATTCATTCCAAAAATATTCTTCAATTATTCAAACAAACGTTTAAGATTATAAATTTATTGCATAATTTTGTCAAATAACCAAAAAAAACAAAAATTCAGCTCAAAAGTGATAACTTTGGAGCATGTAATTTAATCCTCCTTATGAAAAAGATTTTCATATTAGAAAAAGTATTGTATTATGTAAATAAGTGAAATTCAAGCTTTTAGATTAAATGGAATTGATCAAAAATGAAAATGAAAGTTAAATTTCCAATCAAGTTGCCAAGCCTTTCGAAAATCAGCTTCAAGCCAACGGTAACTCCGCCGGGGACGCCGGTTTTTGCCGGTGAAAAGTCGGATGAACCAGTAAGGATAACGGCAATCGACTACGATATTAAGGATTTTACAGAAAAACAGATTGAAATTGAGCAATCTTTCGGGCTTCAGCATCAAAAGACAGTAAGCTGGATAAACATTGATGGTTTGAATGATGCGCAGTTGATGGAGAAAATTGGCAAAGGTTTTGATATACATCCACTCACAATGGAGGATGTACTGCATGTAAATCAGCGGGCAAAGTATGAGGATTCCGGGACTTATAATTTCGTGGTTTTGCGGATGCTGATGTTTGATGATAAGCTGCAAACGGTTGATGCCGAGCAGGTTAGTTTTATCATAACTGACAGCAGTGTTTTATCTTTCCAGGAAAAACGTGGAGATGTTTTCGACAGGGTGCGAGAGAGAATAAGGAACAATAAGGGCAAAGTTCGAAAAATGGGAGCCGATTACCTGCTTTATTGTTTGATAGATTCGATAGTCGATAATTATTTCGTGGTGCTTGAAAAATTGGCAGAAAAGATAGAAAATTTGGAAGAGCGCCTTATGTATGACCCGCAGGAAGACCATTTGCGAATGCTACATGCCCTCAGGCGAGAAATGATCTTTGTACGGAAATCGATTTGGCCATTGAGAGAGCTTTTGAACGGCATTATCCGGGGAGAGTCGAAGCTGATAACCGCTGAGACTAAAAGATATTTTGGTGATATATATGATCATTCAATCCAGATAATGGATACAGTGGAATCGTTTCGGGATGTTGTTTCAGGTTTGATGGAAATGTATTTGTCGGTAGTCAGCAACAGGATGAATTCTGTGATGAAAGTTTTGACAATTATTGCAACGATTTTTATCCCGCTTACCTTTATCGCGGGTATATATGGAATGAATTTCAAGTACATGCCCGAACTCCAATGGAGGTGGGCTTATTTTGCAGTGCTTGGAATAATGGCACTGGTTACAATCGGTATGCTGGTATATTTCAGAAAGAAAAAGTGGATTTAATCAGAGGCAAGCTGCCCGAATAAGGTCAAAGATGCGGTTTTTGTGATTTCTACTTCTGCAAAATTGCCGGTAAGCGATTCCGGGCCATTGAAAACTACAATATGATCGTGAGCGGTACGAGCTATTAGTTGCGGATTATTTTGGTTTTGAGCCATATTCAAATGCGGTTTTTTACTTAGGCCTTCAACGAGTACCGTTACTGTTTTGCCAAGCAAAGCGGCATTATCCTCTTCAGAAATTTTGTTCTGAATTTCCAATAATTTTGAATTTCGCTGCTTCTTTACCTCTTCGCAAATATCGTCTTCAAGGCGATTCACCGCGGTAGTGCCCGGTCGAGGCGAATACTTGAAAATAAATGAATTTTTAAATCTCGCTTTTTGGATCAATTGGAGGGTTTGTTCAAAATCCTCATGGGTTTCGCCTGGAAAACCTACAATAAAATCTGAAGAAATTGAAATCCCCGGAACAATTTTTCTTGCCCGGTTGATAAGACCTAAATATTGCTCAACGGTGTAGTCACGGTTCATGGCTTTGAGGATTTTATTTGATCCCGATTGTGCAGGAACGTGAAGATAAGGACATAACTTTTCGTTATTTGCAATGGCATGAAGGATATTATCATCAAAATCGGCAGGGTGGCTGGTAATGAAACGCACCCACTGTATGCCCTCTATTTGGGAAACCATTTCGAGAATATCACCAAGATTATATGTTCTATTATTATCAGTGCAGCTGTAGCGATTGATAGTTTGGCCCAGCAGGGTTATTTGCTTAATCCCTTGATTCGCCATGTTTTTGGCTTGGGACACAATTGCTTGTGGCGGTCTTGAAATCTCAGGACCGCGTACGTAAGGCACTATACAATATGTGCAGAACTTATTACACCCTCGCATAGCACGGATAAATGCCTGGCCGGGTATTTGTTTATCATCACTGTCATGAATGGATTCAAAATCCTCAAGCTCAGTTGCATTTGACACATCAGGTTTCTGACGTATTTTTTCGGTAATTAAAACCCGCGGTTTGAAATCGTGTATTGCTTGCTCGATGAGGGTTGGAATTTCTGGAATCTGAGCAGGGCCTGCGACAATATTAACAGCAGGGTGTTCAAGAAGTTTAGCTCCTAGCCTTTGTGCCATACATCCAAAGACCACAACTATAACGTCGGGGCGAGTTTTTTTGGCATGCTGAAGATGGCCAAGGTGAGAGAAAACCCTGTTTTCGGCGTGCTCTCTAACGGAGCATGTATTTATCAAAACAATATCAGCCTCGCTGTAAGAATCTATGAATGTACAGCCTAGATCGCGTAAGGCCGAAGATACCAAGGCGGTATCAAGCTTGTTCATCTGGCAGCCGAAGCTTTTTATACATACTGTTCGGGTTTTCATGGCTAAATTTCCCTGAATTTTCAAAACGATTATCATATCAAAACGTTGTATGTAAATCAAGCGGCCAATTATTGATATTTCAGGATATTAGCTTGTAGAAATGGCGGTTTTAAGTTAAATTAAAAGATATATAATTTTGGAAGAAACAAATGATCAAGAGTAAAATAAAGTATGGAATTGGCGGTTTTTGTGTTGCCTTGACAGTTTCGATTTTGATAGTAAAAGGCTGCGGAGGCAACCAGATGACAGTTTGTCCTTATCAAGAAATGGTCGATTCAATTGAACAGCCGGTTGTTTTTGCGGATGCTAACCAAATAAAGAAATTTCAGGTTTATATAGACTATTACGGTTTGGATTTAGAAGGGCTGGACCATCACATATTCAAATTTGACTGCAGCGGGTTCGAAATTGTAGGTCAGATTTTTGAACCAGAGCAGCCAAGCAAAGATATCGTCATAGCGGTACATGGCTACATGAACCATGTCGCTCAAATGAAAAAGCTGATCGTGGAACTTACTGACCAGGGTTTTGCAGTTGGGGTTTTTGATCTGCCGGGCCATGGCCTGTCAAGCGGCCAGCGGGGCGGTATAGATAGCTTCGATACCTATTCAAAAGTTCTTGCAAAATATATAAATATCATAGATGAAAGGTTTACAGGGAAAAAGCATCTTATCGGTTTTAGTACCGGCGGTTCAGCGGTTATAGACTACATTTTATGTAATGGCGGCGGTAATAAAGTTGACAAGGTTCTTCTGGCGGCTCCCCTTGTTCATAGTTATGGCTGGAAAGCTTCAAGATTCGGTTATGACCTGACAAGCTGGATTTTGGAGCGAATACCAAATATGTATTTCAAAAACAGCGAGGATGTGGAATATATAGAATTTGTCAGAAGCGATCCGTTAATCGTCAAAGAAGTACCTTTCGGGTGGTTGGAAAAGTTATATCAATGGAATGAAAAGATCGAAGATTGCCCAAAAAGCGACAAACATATAAAAATGCTGCAGGGAACTCAGGATCGAACCGTAGATGGTGAGTATAATATAATGTTCCTGCAAAAGAAGTTTGATAATATCGATGTAGTAATGATTGAAGGTGCAATGCACGAACTTTTAAATGAACAAGTGAAATTGAGAACGGAAGTTTTTAATGAAATTACGCGATATTTTGAGAATTGACAAACTGATATTCAAAGGCTGGTTTGCTGTTAAATACAAAGTTTTTTTATATGGCAAGTGGAACTTCGATCAGCAAAATGATTTCATTATGATCGGCAACAACAGCGGCCTGTTTGGGGCAATGGTTCTAAGTTTAATTACAGGTATGAAGTTGAGATTTGTATTCGAAAGACAGTATTTTGATTCTTTAAAATTAAAGTTTTTATGGAAGATTTTAGGATACAGAGCTTTTGGAGCAGATGACAGCCCTGAGAAAAAAATTAAATTGATGACTACATTGGGTAAAGATGTAGGGTTGGGTAAGAAGATATGTTTTTTGAGCGGTTGTGGAATCGTACCTGATGATAACGTCGAAAGTTTCGTTAAAGCTTTTCACAAATTTTCCAGAAGAGAAGTTCTCAAAATCATGCCTATTTTTATAGGTGGGACAAAATCAGACAGCAGATTTTATTTCAACGTTATGATCCCGGATATTGGTAATACTAATAAGGTGATCTCAGTTAATTTCGCGAAGGTTCATAGTTTTGAAAATGATCTCTGGAAGCTCAGACGAAGTATATCTCAGATGATGTCAAACTATTATGAAGATTTAAAAAAATTCCGAAGACCGTTGATCGAGTATTTCATAAAGGCCGCCAGGAAGCATATTGTAAAAGAATGCATAAGAGATAAAACCGGCAAAAAGTTAAACTATAAACAAACATTAGCAGCTGTAATTATAGCCGCCGACAAGTTGAAAAAATATGTCGGGGAACATAGATATGTTGGAATTTTACTTCCGCCAAGTGTAGCTGGTGTCATATCTAATTTTGCCATGAATTTGCTTGGAAAAATAGTCGTTAATTTAAATTATTCAACCGGTGATGGCGACTGGCAATTTGCGGCAAACAAAACAGGCATTGAAAAAATAATTACTTCAAGGCTATTCTTAAAAAGAATCAATTTCGCACCAGACGATCAGAGATTCATTTTTATCGAAGATTTTGTTAAAAATCTTACCAGATATGAAAAACTGAGAGGATGGTTTAAAGCCAACTTCTTGCCAATCAAAACATTAAGCGGGACTAAAGATTTTAATAGTGATTCTACAGCGGCCATACTCTTTACTTCCGGCTCATCCGGTGACCCTAAAGGTGTTGTGCTAAGCCACCATAACATCATCTCTAATATAGAACAGATGACGAAAATATTCAAAATCTACGATACGGACAAACTTTGCGGAGTTTTGCCGTTTTTTCACTCTTTCGGCTATACTGTTTCTCTGTGGCTTGCAATGCTTACAGGCGTTGGGACGTACTATGTAACCAATCCCCTTGACAGCAGCGAGGTTGCCAATGCGGTTGAAGATCATAAAGCCACTATTTTATTTGGCACACCCACTTTTTTGAAAACATACAGCCATCGAATTGAAAGCCAGAAATTTACAAGTCTGCAGCGAGTTATTGCCGGGGCCGAAAAGTTAAAGCCAAATATAGCCATTGATTTTAAAGATAAATTCGGCGTAGAACCAAGAGAAGGTTACGGAACTACAGAGCTATCTCCGGTTGTATCTGTTAATCCGGACAATAATTTTGCAATCGGCAAAGGCAACAAAATCGGCAGCGTTGGTTTTGTGCTTCCGGGCACAAGTGTTAAGATTATCGATCTTGAAACCGGTAATGAATGTGAACCCGGTGATCAGGGTAAAATCTTTCTAACAGGCCCATCGGTAATGAGAGGTTACTTTGATGAAGAGAATTTAACAAAATCGGTTTTCGTAGAAGGGTGGTATGATACCGGTGATATTGGTCATTTAGATGAAGATAGATATCTAACTGTAAGCGACAGGCTTTCAAGATTCAGCAAAATCGGCGGGGAGATGGTCTCACATTCGAAAGTCGAAAACGTGGTTAATGATAAAATTGGAAACGGGGATCAAATTATAGCTGTCACGGGTATTCCAGATGAAAACAAAGGTGAACAGCTTGTGGTTATCTGCAATGATAGCGTGGATATTGATGAAGTCAAGAATGTTATAAATAACAGTAATCTGGGGAATATATACAAACCAAAAGGAGAAAATTATTTCAAAGTTGATCAGCTTCCATTTCTTGGTTCGGGCAAACTTGATTTAGTTATGCTAAAGCAAATGGCTTTGAGATTCAAAGGGATGTTAGATTGATGTAAGATTTTGAGAAAAAGGTTTGAATTGGGCTGATTTTAGTTTAGAATCATTGTTTAAATTGGAATTTATTTGTAAAAGGAGTTTAAATGAGTGTTTATGAAACTAAAGTTCCCAGTAAAGCAACAGGGATAGCTATAGCTGTAGTTGTCTTGCTTGTAGTTTTCGTTGCGGCTGTTGGAACCTCAATTGTTAATATCGGGCCGGACGAAGTAGGTATTGTATCGAAGAAATTCGGTGGCGGTAAAATGCCCGAAGGTCGAATAATCGGAGTTGATGGTGAAAACGGTTATCAAGCTGATGTTCTAATGCCGGGCTGGCACCTGTGGTATTGGAAATGGCAGTATGACATTTCTACAGTGAAAGATACCGAAGTTGATCCTGGTAGTGTTGGGTTAGTTATTGCAAAAGATGGAAAATCTCTTCCTGAAGGTGAAATTTATGCACCAAGGTGGGAAGATCCTGATCAAATGATAAATGATGCCAAATATTTCCTCACTGAAGGTAACGGCTATAAAGGGCCTCAACTCACTGTTCTTAAGCCCGGTAAATATAAGATACATACCGGTCTATTCGAGGTAAAGCAAGTTCCTGTAACTAACGTTGAGGTTGGATCAGTAGCTGTTATAAAAAGCAATGTCGGCGAAAGAGTTGAAAGTTCAGATGGATTAGTAGATCGCGACCAGCGAGGTATATGGAGAGAGCCTTTGCTGCCCCAGGAATATTACCTAAATACAAGTGCTTATGAAGTTACAATGATCGATACCCGTCAACAGAAAGTCAGCTACACTGCAGAGCAGGAATTGGGCGAAGGTAAAATTCAGGCTCTTAAACCTATAACGGTAAGAAGTCAGGATGGATATACTTTCCCTGTAGATGTAAGGGTCAGTTATAGAATAGAAAAACAAAACGCACCAAAAGTAGTTGCGACAGTCGGTAACGATGAACTTGTGTTGAATAAATTGATAACGCCTTCAGTTAGAGCAAGTTTCAGAAATAACGCCGAACAGGTCAAAGCTTTGGATTATGTTCAGAACCGTTCTAAACAAGAACAGCAAAGTACTTCTGAGCTGAAAGAAGAATTGGCTCAGTATGGGATAGATATTTTAGCAGTTCGTATCGGTGATATCGGTGATGAAAAAACGCTTGGAGAACTGTTAAAGACCCAAACCGACAGAGAAATCGCTCGCCAAAAGCAGGAAACTTTCAAAGAAGAGCAAAAAGCTGCTGAACAGGAAAAACAGCTTACAAGAACCAAGCAGGAAGCTGAAGAAGAAAAAACTTTAGCCACTGCCAGCTATGCGGTTAAAGTTGCTGAACAACGTAAACAGCAAATGATCATAGATGCCCAAGCCGAGGCTGAAAAAGTCAAAACAGTTGCACAGGCACAAGCTGAAGCTTATAAGAAAGTATCCGAAGTTTTGGGTTCTGACAATGCGGCTTTATTAGAGATAATTAAGTTGGTTGCCCAGGAAAAAATAGATATCACTCCTGATGTAATGGTTGGCGGTTCGAGTGGAACTGTCCCAGATGCTTTGATGGGAACGCTTTTGAAAGATATGATAAAGAAAACCGAAAATAAATAATGTAATTGTTATACCTCCGGTTGATATTAGCCGGAGGTAATTTCACATATAAAACTGGAAACAAGAATTTCATGAAATTCACAGATTTAGAACTTAAGCCCGAGATTTTAAAAGCGCTGGAAAAGCTTGGCTATGAAGACCTGACCCCTATACAGGAGAAGACTTACAGTGAAATAATTGCCGGCAAAGATATGATCGGTCTGGCTGAAACCGGTTCAGGAAAAACTTCCGCTTGCGGGGTCCCGATAGTACAAGCTGTCGATCCCGATCTTAAAGCTGTTCAGGCACTCGTAATGGTTCCAACGCGTGAGCTTGCCTTGCAATATGTAAGCTCGATTGCTGATCTATGCAAATTCAATAAAATTGCACCATTTGCGGTTTACGGTGGATTTTCTATTCATACACAAAAGGCGAAACTCGAACACGGAGTACATGTCCTTGTTGCTACTCCCGGACGTTTGATAGACCTGCTCTACAACAGCCCTTTAAGTCTGTCAGAGGTTAGAACATTTGTTCTCGATGAAGCAGATGAAATGCTGAATATGGGTTTTTTAACCGATATTGAATTTATATTTTCATGTTTGGTCCACGAACATCAAACTCTTCTTTTTTCTGCTACAATGCCCGAAAGCATAAAAAAATTAGCAAAGAAATATCTCAAAGACCCTGTTGTTGTTGAATTGAATTTAGATCAGGTATCCCCTCAGAGTTTGGATCATGTCTTTCTAAAAGCGTTCGGCCGAAAAAAAATTGAAAAATTATGCAATTACCTCGACAGCGAAAAGCCTGAGCAGGCAATAATTTTCTGTAAATCAAGGTCTAACTGCGAAAGAACCTATGACCAGTTGAAAGAAAAGTTTTCATCTTGCGAAATGATACATGGCGGCATTGAGCAGAGCAAAAGAAGTTCAATTTTCAATAGATTTAAAAAGAAAAAGATTCAGTACATCGTCGCAACCGATATCGCAAGCAGGGGGCTCGATTTCAGCGAAGTTACACATGTCATAAATTATGATTTCCCGGACAATCCAGAAATATACACCCATAGAACAGGCAGAACCGCCAGAATGGGCAGAAAGGGAACGGCAGTAACCTTTTATGGCAACAGTGACTTAAGTGTTCTAAAATCTATCATCAAAAACAGTAATATAACTCCCAAATGGATCGGCGAAAAACCTGATCTGGAAAATGTAAGGACCGGCAAGAAAAGCAGTAAAAGGACTTTCAAAGGCAAGAAAAGGTCGGGACCATTCAAAAGAAAAAATAAATCTACTCAAAAGAAAACCCCTGAAAGAAATTAATCTCACAGGGGTTTATGCTTTTAATAAAATCTTTTTACCACTTACCACTTTTATTAACAGGCGGCTTTGGCATATCTTTAAAACACGATGTGAACTTATCAAAATCTTCCTGAGAAAGTTCATAATCGGTAAGTTTACCAGATAGATAAGCATCATATCCGGTAAGGTCCATCAAGCCATGTCCCGAATAACAGAACAGAATATTCTTTTCTTTGCCTTCTTCTTTGGCTTTTAGTGCTTCATCAATGGCACCTGCAATGGCATGGCTGGTTTCTGGAGCACAGATCGTTCCTTCAGTATTTGCCCAGGTCATCGCAGCTTCATAACATTTCAGCTGATTATAAGACCTTGGCGTAAGAAGCCCTTCCACTGCAGCCTGGCTCACAAGCGGTGCCATACCATGATAACGCAGCCCGCCGGCATGGAAAGGTGCCGGTACAAACGCATGACCGAGCGAATGCATCGCAAGCAGAGGAGTCATACATGCCGTATCGCCATGGTCATAAGCAAAAGGTGCCTTGGTCAATGTCGGACATGCTGTCGGTTCCACCGGTATGATCTCGATATCGGCTCCATTGATTTTATCCGCTACAAACGGGAACGAAATACCCGCAAAATTACTTCCGCCCCCTGCACAGCCAATTACAATATCTGGCTTGTCCACGCCAACCATCGCAAGCTGTTTTTTCGCTTCCAGCCCAATAATACTTTGGTGGAGCATTACATGATTCAAAACGCTACCAAGCGAATATTTGGTTTTGCCGGTTTCATCAGTAACTGCTTGTTCAACAGCTTCTGAAATAGCAATTCCAAGTGAACCCGGAGTATCAGGTTGTTCTTCCAGTATCTTCTGCCCGGTTTTAGTCTCACTGCTTGGGCTTGCCACACAATTAGCACCCCAGACATTCATCATAAATTTTCTAAACGGTTTCTGATCAAAACTGATCCGCACCATGAAAACCTTACATTCCAGGCCAATAAGCTGACACGCAAAAGCAAGTGCAGATCCCCATTGCCCGGCTCCGGTTTCAGTGGTGATCCTTTCAATACCGAACTGTTTATTATACCAGGCCTGGGCAACGGCAGTATTGGGTTTATGGCTGCCCGCCGGTGAAGTACTTTCATCCTTGTAGTATATCTTTGCCGGAGTATCGAGATACCTTTCCAGGTAAACCGCTCGCCTGAGAGGTGCCGGTCTCCATCTGTATAAAATATCAAGTATTTCTTCCGGTATATCTATCCATCTTTGAGTACTGACTTCCTGTTCGATAATATTCATCGGAAATACAGGTGCAAGCATTTCAGGAGTGATAGGTTTGCCATCAGGTCCCAGCGGCGGCTGAGGAGGATTTGGAAGGTCAGCAGCCAGATTATACCATTGACGCGGAATATCCTTTTCATTTAAAAGAATTTTTCTATCCATAAATAACTCCAATTCAGAAATAATCAAATTTCGAAAAATTATACAGTATTTCAATTGATAATTCAATGATTTATCAGAGAAAAATTGTCAACTTCTTATATGTTGATTTATTCGATAATTGTGGTATAATTCAGGATTCAGGATTCAGGATTTTAACGGTCTCTAAATTTTTTGAATATGTGCTATCCATGGAAGTCAAAAAAGACAAATTATGGTTTTTATTTTACTCTGCTGTTTTCTTATGGTTGCTTTACTGGATCAGCACGTTTAACTTCCTTCTTTTTCATACTATTGTGGAACTGTTTAGCATTGCAGTTGCAGTTGCGATGTTTGTAATTGTCTGGAGCAGCCAGAAATTCGCCAAAAACAGCTTTCTGACATTTATAGGTATTGCTTTTTTCTTTATTGGAATTTTTGATCTTCTGCATACACTTTCTTATGAAGGAATGGGAGTTTTTGCCGAAGAAGCAAATACCCCAACTCAGCTTTGGATAGCAGCAAGATACATACATGGTTTAACTTTTTTGATTGCCTCTTTTTACTTTAGCAGGAAAGTCAACAAACATGCAGTTTTTCTGTCTTATTCGATTATATGTACATTGATAATCCTTTCCATTTTTAACTGGAAAATTTTCCCAGACTGCCTGATCGAAGGACAGGGGCTGACAACTTTTAAAATTATCAGTGAATATATCATTTGCGCGATTTTCGTTTCAGCAGCGATCCTTATTTTTTTTAACCGAAGCCGTTTCGAAAAATCCATATCAATATATTTGGTATTAAGCCTGTTATTTTCCACTGCTTCAGAAATTTTCTTCACCTTATACACCAATGTTTACGAGTACATCATAATATTAGGTCATTTTTTTAAGATTGTAGCTTTCTATCTGCTTTACCGGGCCCTGATCAAGACGCAACTTGAAAATCCTTATAATACACTGTTTGGTGATCTTAAAAAAAATGAAATCGTATTAAACAAAGCCCTTGAGGCAGCCAAATCCAGAACTTCTGAAGTTGAAGCTCTTCTAACGTCAAACCGACACGTTCTAACCGGCCAGAAATTCGAAACTGTTGCTCAGTCGATTTTGAAAGATTGTAACAAACTTTTAAATATTGACAATTCAGCGATAACAATGCTTTCAAATTACAAAAAAAATTACACCGATGTTTATGTTCCGAATGAAGATTCGTTTAAAGAAAAGCTAAACAGCCAGGATTTAAAAACATATATAAATGAAGTCGTCGAATATAAAAAAATGGTCATCAGAGCTCAAGGCAAGGAAAATGCAAGTTTAAACTTGGCTTTATCTCCACTGCTGATAAATGAACAGGTCTGTGGAATTTTCGCCCTTGCCAGAAAAGAAACATTCAATAAAAATGATCTTAGACTTATATCAGCTTTTAACGAGTTAATTAACATAAGTTTGAGGGATTTTCTTAATACTAAAGCAATTTATGACGAGTACGAAAAAACCAGAAAAATCCTCGACGCTATACCCGATGGAATTTATATAGTCAATCAAGAGCATAAAATTGAATACATAAATCCAGCTATGCGAAAAATTTTCGGCTCTATAAACAATCGTAAATGTTTTGAGTATCTTTACGGTTATTCACAACCATGCGAAAACTGTGCCTTCGAAGAAGTAATTCAAGGAAAGAACATAATACGAGAATTTACCTGTCCCTCAAATAACAGAATTTATGATGCCGTAGAAGTACCTTTTCTGCAGCTTGGAGCCGATCAACCTTCTAAACTGAAAATCATCCGAGATGTTACTGAATCCAGACAGATGGAGAAAAAACTCCAAAGTAGCACTGATGATTTAAAGACCGCCCAAAAAGTAGCAAAATTGGGCAGTTGGAGATTTGATATTAAGACAAAGCAGTTTAGCTGGTCAGATGAGACTTATCGAATCTTTGGAATACCAAAAGGACAAAAAGTTACCTATGAAGATTTTTTAAATATCGTTCATCCTGATGACAGGGAAATGATTAATGATATTTGGAAGTCTTTAAATCAGGACTACTACTATTTAGAACATCGTATTGTTGTAGGCAGCGAAATCAAATGGGTCTTGGAAAGGGCAGAACTGGAATATGGGGAAAACGGCCAGATTATAAGCGGCTTTGGGACAACACAGGATATAACTCAGCGCAAGGAAACCGAAGAAGCCTTGAAAAGAAGTGAAGCCATATATCGACGAATCGCAGATGCTAATCTTATAGGAGTTGCTTTTGGGGATACCGATGGAAACATCTCTTATGTAAATGACGAAATGCTTCGGATGATGGGCTACACCCGAGAGGATTACGAGGCGGGTAAAATAAACTGGGTCCAATGCTTAGCCCCTGAATCGCTGGCTGAACAAAAGTACTTTACAGAAAAGCTTTTCAGAGAGGGTAAAATAGCTGGATATGAGAGAGTATTTATCAAACCTGACGGCGGTCAAACTCCATATCTAGGTGCTGCAGCATTAGTGGATCCCGGCCAGGATTTCCACGTAAGTATCGCTATTGATATGACGCAAGTACACAAAGCTGAAGTAGCATTGCGCCAAAGCGAACAAAAGCTAAGGGATCTCAATAAAGTCCTTGAATCACGTGTACGCGACAGGACTTACCAGCTGCAAAAAACAGTAGAAGTTCTCCAGGATGAAGTTTTGTCCAGGGTAGAGGCTGAGAAGAAATTACTTGAAAACCAAACCAGGCTAAGAGACCTTTCTTCAGAACTGATCTTTGCAGAAGAAAGAGAAAAGAGAGACTTCGCACTAAAACTTCACGATTCGATCGGGCAGTTACTGTCATTTTCTAAGAAGGAACTTGGCATCATAATGAAAAAAGCCCCCGAAGATATCAGGCCTTCACTTGAAGAGGTGTGGATGCAAATCAAAGAAGCCGTTAACCAGACCAGGACATTGACTTTTGACTTGAGCTCAGCTACTCTTTATACGTTAGGTCTTGAAGCTGCCATTGAAGAACTTGCCGAAGAGTTTTCTAATAAAAATGAATATCAAATACATTTCCACAGCAGCGGCGATATGAAGGATATCTCCGAGGAACTGAAAATTCTGATTTACAGGACTATTAGGGAACTTCTTGTCAATGTCTCCAAACACAGCCAGGCCAGTGAAGTTCAAATTGCCCTCGCTTGTCTGGATGGAAAGCTAAAAGTTCGTGTAAAAGATAACGGCAGGGGCTTTGATGTAAAAAGATTAAACTCGAAAAAGAAAGCAAGAGGATACGGGCTTTTCAGTTTGGAAGAAAGGATCAGCAATGTGGGAGGAAAAGTGAAAATTGAATCAGTACAAGGCAAAGGCACCGAGGTAAATCTATCTGTGCCCGCCGATTTTTAATAACAGAAAGGATGTCAGGATGATCAGGATAGCTTTGGCAGATGACCACAAAGTTTTAAGACATGGATTGGCTCAGGCATTTGATAACGAAAACGATATGCAGGTAATTGGAGAAGCGGAAAATGGCCATCAGATTCTGCAGATGGTTAAAGAAACTTCACCAGACGTGGTGATCATGGATATCGCCATGCCCGAACTAAACGGAATAGAGGCGACACGCCAGATTTCAAAAGAGTTCCCAAATACCAGGATAATAGCCTTATCGATGCACTCTAATAAAAAGATGATACATGAAATGTTCAGGGCCGGCGCAAAGGGATATCTACTTAAAGATTGTGAATACCAGGAACTGATTGATGCCATTAGAATAGTAGTCGATGACAAAAACTACATCAGCCCAGCCATAACCGGTATCGTTGTCGAAAATTATATGATCAATAGCGAAGCCAATTCAAATGTCTTTGCGAAGTTATCCGACCGGGAGCGTGAGGTCCTTCAGTTGCTCGCCGAAGGCAAGACGACCAAACAAATAGGCATGATTCTCCACATCAGCCCAAAAACCGTAGAAGGCCACCGAACAAGAATAATGAACAAGCTTGATCTGGACAGCCTGGCAAATCTCACAAAGTATGCCATAAAAGAAGGTATAACTTCCGTCGATTTGTCTTAAAGGAAACTAAAGCATTCGGATACTCTCTTTTCAGGAAATCCCTTATTTTTTGGAAAAAAAATATTGTTATAATATAAATTACAAGGAGTATTAAAGATTTTTAAATGAGTTTCAGAGATGAAAGTATTCATAAATAAGGAAATTTGTAGATTAACAGGAATTTGTCAGAAGATTTGTCCGGATGTTTTTGGGGAAGGCACAGAGGGAGCCATGCAGGTTTACCAGCAACCGATATCAGAAGAGCAAAAGTCCGCATGCCGAAAGGCTCAACGTTCTTGTCCTTCAAACGCGATTGACATTATTGAATAAATTCAAAAACAAATCTGCTTGCAACAAATAGAACCAAATGTATAGTATGCCCTGTAGATACTTTATATCTTCAACAAGCTCTAGGAAAGGTTTAAAAAATGATGATCCGCCCCGAAACCCCTGACGATTGGGATCAAATTACGGAAATTACCAAGGCCGCATTTGAAAATCATCCATACAGCCGTAACACCGAGCAATTTATTATAAATGCCTTGCGAGCCGCCGATGCCCTGAGCCTTTCTCTTGTAGCCGAGACGGATGGTAAAGTTGTAGGGCACATCGCCTTCTCACCGGTAACGTTTACAGATAGCAGCCTGAACTGGTACGGCATAGGCCCGATATCTGTAATACCTGCCCTCCAGCGGCAAGGCATCGGAACAAAGCTGATAAATGAAGGTATCCGCATTTTAAAGGACAGGGGTGCAAAAGGTTGCGTTCTTGTCGGCGATCCAAATTTTTACCAGCGATTCGGCTTCAAAAGCCCCCAAAAACTAGAACACCAAGGCGTCCCCCCAGGAAAATTTCCTCGCTTTGCCATTTTACGAAAATACCCCAACCGGCCAAGTCCATTTCCATAAAGCCTTCACTGCCACCGAATGATTTAAAATTTTAAGGCATTGCATCCTTTGTCAAAAGTAAGTAAACCCTAAACCCCGTTTTTAGCGCATAAAAAAGCTCCCCGAACCATACCAGTTCTAACACATGCATTTGAGATCATTTCAAACACCCGATTTCGAACCTGTTAACTGCCAGATTAATGCTTATCTGGCAACGACTTAACATCCAATCTTCCACATGACCGCCAGAAAGCCGGTCAGGATAGCCCATCGATCCGAACTCGAGTGTATAGGCGAGATACAAACCTCTCTCGACACGGGCGATTTCTGGGTGTTTTAGAAAAACAGAGATGGAGGCGGTTAACGGGGAGAGAAAAAGAGTTGCTATATGTCAAGACACATACATACTGGTTCCTTCATAACTTTGAGCTGAATCATAATTCAAAACTATAGCTGCACTGTAACGAGCACGCGTGATTGCAACATAAAATTTTGCCCTCGAAGCATCAGATAAAGACGTAGAACCATTTTCGACCCACTTTGCCATATCTTTCGTTGGGTATATAAGAACTCTGTCGAAGGTTTCTCCTTTGGCTTCCCCGAAATTCATTACCGGTATAGAAGGAAGAACGCCTGACTTTCTATCCCACCTTAATTGTGTTACATTATATTTTCGAGTGTATTCTTGTATTTGATCTGGCTTAACCAAAAATATCCCTTGATGATTGATTGTACTTTGGCCACAACATGAACAAGAAGTTGTTTCCGGCATATCCGGATAAAGTCGAGATGCATATTTACAGATTGGATCACAACATCGATGAGATGCTTGAAGTGTTGATTCGTCTATGTTGCAAATAATATTTTTTTCAAGTTCATTTTCTACGAATTTGCGAATTTTACCGTTTTGATACTTTGCGTGTTTTCGTTCTAAATGTGTCAGATAGGTTACTTGTCGCGGGTCACCAACAAGCAGGACTGAAATTGAAGAACTGAATAATAATTTGATCAATTCTAGGTCGTATCCTGCTAAATCCTGAACTTCATCAATGAAAACATGATCGTATATACGAGCAAGTCGATCAATGACTGCTCCGCCCGACTGAGTATTACATTTGAATACAAATTTTGAAATTTTATCAGAATAGATTTTATTTCTTTTGCTGAAATAGTGTTTATCTATGTTGCTTTCTTTCCAATAAACAGGATGTTTTCCTGTTTTACAGCGAAATCCAGATTGCTTATTTACAAGTAGCATTCCGCGGATATGATAGTCAAACATTGAATCATCAATGCTGCCCTGATAAGGCTTCACGCCATGCTGAAGTAAAAAAGAAAACCATGTATTAACTGTTATATTTTGAGGTATGCAACCAGCTTTCTGAATTAATCGTCTTTTTATTACATCTTCGTTAGATAGTGTGTAAGTAAGAATCAAGACTTTTCCGTCTCTTTTCATTGATTCATTAACAAGATATGTTGTCTTGCCTGAACCGGCTGCCGCAATAACAAGTCTATTCTCACTCATTACACCATACCACAGCATCAGTAATATATTTTGGAAAGGCTAAATTTGCATCTGATTCAAATACACATAGTGCCCAATCTGTTTTATGTGTTTCCATGTAATCAGAGACTTTGGCTTCTGTGTCATAGGAGTTGTTATCTAATTTTATGGCTTGACATAATTCAGTCAAATTATCTTTATTTGCCTCAACAAACTGAGGTTCGAGAGTTTTCAGGGCATTTCTCTGATCAGAAAATATCGAAATAAATGTGATATCTTTGTAATCATCATATTTCTTAGTGATATTATTTGCAAAATCCCCGTCATTGTCAGTTATAACAGCTACTTGCTGATTTACAGCTTTTGCTATTTCAAGAAACCGTTTAAAGCTCAAACCAACTGATATGACATCTATACCGTCTTCGATAGGCAACTTCCCACCATTAGCGTTCATATATGCCTTTTGAAAAACCAACTCATCTGATGGGCCTTCAACCAAAATTGCTTTTCTGCATAATAACAGACGAAGAGTTTGGTAACCTGGAAGTTTTTTGAAAAATTCATAAGTACTGTCACTTAAGTCTGTAAGCCTTGATGATGCATGGTCATTTAGGAAGATAAGATTTCCAATTCCTAATTTATTTGCAACAAAGTTGCTGTGAGTTGAAATTATGATCTGTTTGTTTTTGCAATTTTCGCACTTCTCGCAGTCATCCGGTTTCTTTATGCATTTTTTGCATTCATCCTCAATATTTTTCAAAAGCTGATTGAGTCGCGTATGAGACAGGTGATTTTCCGGTTCTTCCAAAAGTATCAGATTGGCTTCTTGGCTTTTTTTGTGTCCCAGTGCAAGATTGGTTTTTACAACGCATTGCTCGCCTTTGCCTGCATGGTGAAACGGTATTTCGTCAATATATGTCATTAGTGATGTTTGCCAGGAATTATGAGTGGCCAAATCAACAGAAATAGACAATGACTTATCTGAAATTTTAGATTTAGATTTAATCTTCTCATTAATAGCTTTTACCGCATCAGCCTCTCCGAACATCTCTTTCATTTTTCGATACTCTTGCGAAATGGCCGCTTTGTCAGTATCGTCAAGATCTGCCTGAATTATCCGAGAAATATAAATATCTGATCCATTTTGATAGCGTGTTGATGATGAGTCAATTAAAACAGATTTGAAAGGAATACTGCGAGCAGTAATTGTCTCTCTCGCAAATGATTGCCATGAGATACGATAATATTCGATTGGAATTGCTTTGAGTTCCCCTGATTTGATTAGCTCCTCATATTCAGATTGATAGTCAGGATCAAATTCTATCATTAGTGAAACACCGGATGCATTAATTTTTTCGCTGTTCCCATTTCCTTCAAAACGTGCGGCATCAGGACAGTTCAAAAAGACTTCGATTCTGATGAAGGGAGGAGCCTGTGTTTTAACTGATTCATTTGAAATGCTTTGAATGTAATCAACAACTGTTTGATGATTGAAAAGATATGGGCTTAGCTCATTCTTCAAATATCGCCCGTTAAGTATGCCTGTAAGTGCAAGGTTGATAGCCTCTAAGATTGTCGACTTGCCAGATTCATTGTTGCCGACAAGAATATTTACATCAGGATTAAGCTCTAAGGTGAATTTACCTTGGAAGCATTTGTAATTTTCGATATTTATTTTGCTAATTCTCATAGATATTTCGTATTATAGTTGCATTAATAAATGATATTATCATTCTGGGCTATTTTTCTGTAATATATATCCTGAACTACCCGATCCTTCCAGAAAGAAAATTACATTATTACATTGTGCTTATTTGCTAATCCATAGCCCTTAGTTGTGAGTTCATAGGTATCTTGTTGATCATCAAGTTCTTGAAAAAATCGCTTTTTAGTTATCTTCTTAAAAGCCATATATATTCCTATTCAAAATATTTAGAACAAAGGTTAAGACTTACTTAATACAACCAATCCTCATGGGCCAGCGGCATACTATTAAGCTGATCCTTGTAATATTTCCATTGAGGCATATGATAATCGATGAGTTCTTGGAAATTTTCATCGTGCAGCCGCTCCAATAAATGAATCATTTCGTGGACTAGTATATATTCGAGGCAAGCGACAGACTTCTTGGCTAATTCCAGATTCAGCCAGATTCTTCGGGCTTGGATGTTACAAGTGCCCCAGTGTGTTTTCATTTTTTTTACACCCCACTCAGCTACCGAGACCCCAAGAATCGGTTCCCATTTAACAACCAAGGAAGGAATCTGCTCTTTTAATCGCTGACGATACCATTCCTGCAAGAGTTCCTGCTTCTTAACTCGTGTTGTATTGGGACGCACCTGTAATTCCAATGTATTGTTATTTCGTATGCTTATTACAGGTGGCTCATTTTTCTCAACTACATCCAGTCGATATCGTTTGCCTTGGACATAATGGCTTTCGCCTGTGACCATTTCACGATCAGATTGACGATCTTGATCTTTGAAATTGGCCTGCTGCCGCTGAATCCAACCAAGACGAGAAATCACTGCTAGACGAACCGCTTCATCATCAAGCCGCAATGGTGTTGCTACCCTTACATGGCCATGAGGAGGGTATACCGCCAAATGAAGGTTCTTTATGTCCTTACGGACAATCTCCACTGGTATTCCATTTACCTCAATGTGATGATGTTTAGTATTCATTTTGTTTTTTGACAATTTCTAATACCGATTTAGCTAGGCTTTCATCATCCTTTAGTACAGTTTTTATGGCATTGATCAGTTTCTTTTCTTTGAAACGATTACCCCTAAAGCCATGCTCCTTATTTTCTCTCACAGCAGTATCTACTAAAATCGCAACTTCTTCATCTTTGCCAAGATTATCGTATAGTGCTCTTCTTGCAGGTGTATCAACATTTTTAGGATATGAGCTAGCTTCAGGTTTTTTGACTCGTTTTGTTAGTTCGACAATCTTTGCCAAATACGCTTTATAATCTATAGCCTCTTTCTTACGTTCTTGAATCAAAGCATCAAGCAATTCAGACATTTTTTCATAATACTTAGGATTAACAGCCATTTCATCAATGATAACTTTTCGAACGTTGTTTTCAATAGTTTCAGCCATCGCTTCTGTATTACGCAATCCTTGTGGAAGTTCATTGAAAGCATCCTCTCCTCGTTCAACTACTAACTCAACCAAAGACATGTCATCAAAAGCGGACAATTTTTCACTATCTTCTGCTCGAATATAGGTGTCGAGAAGATGTCTCATCGCTGGCTCATATAATTTCAGATCAATATAATCTCCGCTATTCATTTTTACTTCAGTACGAACTTTTTCATAATGATCAACCTCAGATTTTATAGTTCTAATTTCATCATCTGTATAGCCAGCTTCCTGCATCTCATTTGCCAGATTTGAATATGCCCTGATTAGACTTGCTGCCATTTTATACAGCGCAATACGTTTAGGCTCATTTGATTTCAAAATATCTACATCAGATGTATCAGAAGTACAAAAGAATCGCAGGTAGGATTGAGTGTCATAAGGAGCTTCTACAGGTTCGCACAATGCTTTAATAGCCTCCCGCGCATCCTCCAATCGCTCTTTTGCTTTCTCAAGGCGGTCACTCAGCAAACCATCAACATCTTCGGGATCATATCCATCAAGAGCTTCACTAGTATAGTCATGTATAGACCTTTCGAGAGATTTGAATAAATCCTTATAATCAATAATGTAACCATATTCTTTGTCATCGCCATCTAAACGATTAACTCGACAAATAGCCTGAAACAGCCCGTGGTCTCGCATTTTCTTATCAATATACAAATACGTTGCTGGTGGAGCATCAAAACCTGTCAGCAGCTTATCCACAACGATCAAAAGTTTCATCTGACCTGGCTCCTCAATAAACTTTTTCTTGATCGCCTGCTCAAATGTCTCCACTTTATTGATAGCAGTTTCTTCACTTTCGTCGAAGAATTCTGCGAGCATCTTTCGATAAATATCATATTGGCGAAGTTTTTCAGTCATACCCTCACCTGACTCTTCGCCTTTTATGTCAGCAGGAGAGGGCTTGTAAGATGTAATGATTGCACATTTTCCGGCCAAATCAGTTTTGGAAAAGAGTTCAAAAAAACGACACGCTTGATATATACTACCCGATACCAGAATTGCATTTCCTCTTCCGCTTTCGAGACGGTCACGGGTGGCCATATCCATAAGGATATCAGCTACAATCTTCTCCAATCGAGAGCGTGCACTGAGCACTTTCTTCAAAGTACCCCATCTTTGTTTTAGCTGAACTTTAGCAACATCTGTTAACCCTTTTGTTTTGCATTCAAACCATTGATCGATCTTATGCTCAGATGTGATATTTTGATCAATATCCCGTGCTTCGTACCGTAAATCCAAGACGACTTCATCTTTTACAGCTTCGTTGAATTTATAGGTGTGGATATAAGGCCCAAATACCTCAATGCTTTTCTTTTTATCTTTTTTTAGAAGTGGTGTGCCTGTAAAGCCAATAAACATCGCGCCCGGCAAAATTGCCTTCATCGCTTCGTGCAGTTTTCCCGATTGGGTTCGATGGCACTCATCTACAAACACAAATATCTCACCTTTTGCATAGAAGTCTTTGGGTAAGTGGCTTTTGATGTCTCTGATGAATTCATCAACATCGCCTTCTTCCTGTCTGCCAAATTTATGTACCAATGAACAGATTAGCCATTCTGCATTTGCATTGAGCACATTTACCAAGTCAGCTCCGCTTTTTGTCCTGTAGATGTCTTCACTTACACCCTTAAATATCTTTTCGATCTGCTCGTCAAGTTCTGTCCGGTCTGTGATGATCAGCACTCTGGAATTCTTTACATTTTCACGAATCCATTTAGCCAGCCAGACCATCGTCAAACTTTTACCACTGCCTTGAGTATGCCATATGATCCCACCTTCTCGTCTTCTCACGTGGTCTTGAGCAGCATGTACACCAAAGTATTGGTTATGCCGACAGATTTTCTTGATCCCCGCATCAAAAACAATAAAATCGTGTATCAGTTCTAAGAATCTAGCTTTGTTGCAGATCTGGCATAGTTCTTTGTCGAGTGGATTTTCAATGCAATTCGGTTCTTTCCATCGCAGATAATATTTTTCCTGTGTTTCTATGACACCATATCTCAAACCTTCCGTGTCATTACCTGCCATGACCAATTGAACAGTAGCAAAGAAAGGACGGATAAAGGTCTTTTTCTGATTATCAAGGTTCTGCCGAATACCTTCTGCGACAGAGACGATTGAACGCTTTAGTTCCAAAACACCAAGAGCAATTCCATTGACATAAATGACAACATCAGGCCTTTTTTTATGCTCGCCCTTAATAGATACTTCTTCAGCAATAGCAAAGTCGTTTTTATCAGGATTCTTCCAGTCAATCAGCCAGACTGTACGGTTTTTCTGACCGACATCTTCTTTTACTTTCACACCATATCTGAGTTTATCGTGCACTTCCTTATTTGCTTCGTAAAGACGTTTACCGCCGCCGATGGCTTTGGCCTGATCCAGTTCACGCAGCACTTTTGTGATGATTTTGTCGCTGTGGCCTTGCCTTTTCAGCCAGTCTTTCAGAAGATTTTCTTCAACGTTAGTGTTGTTATCACGATCAACCCAATTACCCAGATAATCATATTTGAGTTTGTTTTGAAACAGATCTATGATTCTGTTCTGAGTAATCCGTTCCTTCTGTCCGACGCTGCTCATACTTGTCCCTCCGCAAATAACTGCTGGGTCTTTTTTATTGCTTTTTCAATATTCTCATCTGAAAATATCTCTCTTTTCAGCTTTGGCTTCCATTCTTTATTATTTCGAATGACTGTTTTGACATTTGCCACCGTTATATCTTTTTGGGTGTTTCTCAAGTCCTCTACAGCCATATCCACAGTTGCCCATAATTCAAGAATGTCGTTTTTCTCATAGCGGAATTGTTCCAACCATTTCAGGGCATCTTCGCCATACCATTTATTGAAATAGTCAATAGCCTGCTGCACATTATCTGACGAGATAAATCCCTGCATCGGCCCACTCTTGTGATTCTTTATGTAGTTGTTCTTTGTTGCAAGAGTTTCAACTCCACCGTATTTCGTCTTGGGATTGTAAGGGCCAGCAGCCATTTTTACATAGCCTTCAGCTTTGCCGTCAATATAGCGATGGAACAGATAAGACATTTTCGTGTAACGCTTTCGTCCCAACGGGTATTGTTCTGAGCCAAATTTTTCAACTAGGGTTGAGATTATTACAGCTTCATCAATTGCCCAGTTATGTTTCTTTTGAGATTCAGTTGATTTGGATTCAGGCTTGATTAAACGGATTCTTCCCGTCAGCAGCTCCTGCATCATACCTTGTTTTATTGCTCTGGTTTTTGAAAGCCGTTTTTCTAATGCTTGGATTTCAGCGTCCATGTCGGATAGAACATTAGAGATTGCGGTTTGTTCCTGAATATCAACAGGCATAGATATAGGAAGTATTTTTACTAATTTTGCAGTGTAACTCTGTTGTTTAGTTCCTTGACAATATTGAATTGCAAGTGACTTCCCTCTTAGAACATAATAACAAAACAGGTACTCGGTCAATAACTTTTCGGATGGAAAAACCGCCATACATGATTGATTAGTCGCGGCATCAGCACCAACAATACCACAGTTGCCACGAGTTCCCTCTGCTTCTAAACCTGTAATCGCCATTAAAAATGTACCAGCAGGAATGATTTTAAGACTCGTGCATTGGACTGCTAATTTTGTTATTTTTTCTACGGTATCATAAATTCGACCATAGTTTAATTCACCGCTTGTAATCCACCTAATATTACCTCTATAGAATTCGGGTCTGCTTCGAGAAGGAGTTGCGCCACTTGAACAGCCATATATTACATCACCTAAAGTCATTTCTTCCCATTTCCCTGTAAATCCGGGCAGACGAGTTTTACCGGTAAGCAGTTGCTGCATAGCAGCTAATTTGATGTCTCGTTTTTTAGTAATGAGTTTTTCTAAGTTCTCAATCAAGGTGTCAAC
>CAZITB010000023.1:0-28167 GCA_964542055.1 uncultured Candidatus Kuenenia sp. | reverse complement strand
GTTTCCGATGGGCCACCACCAACCGAAGCAGTTTATGATATTTATCTTTGCCATAAGAGTATTATTAATGATTTTGGTCTTCAAAGTCAAGCATTTTAACTAAATTTTAACAAAGGCCCGATATTTATCAACATTATAAAATCTGAAGCTGATAAGCAGCTTGAAGTGGGATTAAAATTTTCCCATGTCAATTACGTCTGTTTGTCTGGACCAATCGTCGATTACAGAGCCTATCTTGATTTTGAGGCGGACGATATTGCCGTCGGGGTCTATTGCCAGCCGGATCTTGCCTTCATCAAGGGTGGGATGGTCGAAGTCGAGTCCTTCGAAGTATTCGAGTTGTTCGGCGTATGCGGGGTTTGTTGACAGTTCTGTCAGGACGATGTTCATAGACTGGTTTGCGAGCATGCCGATATTACCTATGTCGCGGTTGAATTTAGTTAGCTGCTGGATGTCCTGGTTGAATTTTCTGCGGACCTCCCTCAAGATGGCGATTCTTTTTGCGTCAGCGTTTGCGTAGGCTTCATTCATGATTGCAGGGTCGATCATTATAGATGCATCGAAGCGGAGTTTTTCTTTCAAGACGAACCATTCTTTTGGCCTGTCATAGCTGCTGAGGAAGTATTTTCTTTTGGCGGTGAGGGAATCCTCGTCGAAAGCAACGATATTAAACCATGCTTTTTTTCGGTCCTTGTCGGCTCCGTATAAACCGACAACGCTTTCGCTTTGAGAGATAACCGCGTGGGGGGTTTCAACAAAATATTCGATGACATCTGCTGAGGTTGACTGGCCAATTTCGGTTTGTCTGTAGGGGATGGCCAGCGTTTGGGATTCAGAGGGGCTTTGGTGCACAGGTCTGAATAAGTACTCCCCGGTATCTTTTCCTTTTTGTCCGATAGCGGCACAGCCAGCCATAAAACCAGCGAATATTGTCAGAACTGTCAATAATATCAGATTGATTTTCACTATTTGGCCTTTCAAAAAGTTAAAGCTAAAAAATAAAAAAGGGCATCAAAAAGACGCCCCTTTAACTGTTTGCTTATACTTCCTTCGCGTCGATCCAGTTCATCATATTGCGAAGTTTTCTGCCTACAACTTCCAGCTGGCTGTCGTGGTCAGCGTCGTACATGGCATTGAAGTTTTTCAAGCCGCCTTTGTATTCGGCAACCCATTCCTGGGCGAATTTGCCGGACTGGATTTCTTCGAGGATTGTTTTCATGGTCTGCTTTGTTTCGTCGGTAATGATCTTTGGACCGGTGATCAGGTCGCCCCATTCAGCGGTGTTTGAGATGCTGTAACGCATGTAGCTCATTCCGCCCTGGTACATGAGGTCAACGATAAGTTTCACTTCGTGCATGCATTCGAAGTATGCAACTTCGGGTTGGTATCCTGCGTTTACGAGTGTTTCGAAGCCAGCTTTGATCAGGCCAGTCAAGCCGCCGCAAAGTACAACCTGTTCGCCGAAGAGGTCTGTTTCTGTTTCTTCTTTGTATGTTGTTTCGATGATGCCGGCTCTTGCTCCGCCAATACCGTTTGCCCATGCGAGTGCGATATCTTTTGCGTCGCCTGAGGCGTCAACTTCTACAGCGACCAGACATGGAACACCGCCGCCTTTTACGTATTCGCTGCGTACGAGGTGGCCGGGTCCCTTGGGGGCGATCATGACGACATTGATATCCTGAGGTGGGACAATGTATTTGAAGTGAATGTTGAAGCCGTGGCAGAAACCGAGGGTCTGGCCGGGTTTAAGGTTTGGCTTAATCGATTTTTCGTAAACAGGGGCCTGAACTTCGTCAGGGAGGGTTACGATAATCAGAGCAGCCTCTTTGATAGCGTTTTCGATGCTGGTGGGATTGAAACCGTCTTTTTTTGCCTGTTCGAAGTTTTGGGTGCCTTCGAGTTCAGCAACGTTTACGCTGATTCCGCTGTCGCGGAGGTTCTGGCTGTGAGCGTGTCCCTGGCTGCCGTAACCGATGACAGCTACTGTTTTGCCTTTTAACGCATTGATAGGTGCGTCTTTTTCGTAGTACATTTGTGCCATTTTATCATTTCTCCTAATTTTCCAGCCGCCTAAAGTGGGCATCTGTGAGTAAGTTAATATTTTATTGAAACAAAGGAACTATTTTTACCAAATACTGACCGATATTCAACCAAAATCCTTAAAATATATAAGAAAAGGCTTTGGATACAGTGCCGACCTTGTATCATTTGTTCTATTCCAATCTCATCGCTGCCGCGATTGAGCTTTTTTCGGGTCGTTCGCGAACGCCCCTATTATCAACATCCTGGTGGGCAGTGCCACTCTACTACATCCAAGCCATTTTATTTTTTCTGGCTGTTCATGGCGACTGTGCCGGTTCGGACCAGGCTTTTTATGCCGTATGGCCTGCAGGCGTCGATAAATTCTTCGATCCTTGATTCGGGGCCGGATATTTCGACCATTACGTGCTTGCTGCCGAGATCGACGACCTTGCCTCCAAACATCTGGATAAGGGTCCATATCTCGGGCCTTTTCTCCGAGGGAGCGTTAATGGTAATTAGCATCAGGTCTCTTGCGATGACTTCCTGTCCGGCGAAGTCCTGAACTTTTACGACGCTGATGATCTTGGCAAGCTGTTTGCGTACCTGTTCGACTACCCTGTCGTCGCCGATGACTACAATGGTCATTCGGCTTAAGTCGGGGTCTTCTGTTCTGCCGACGGCAAGTGAATCGATATTGAAAGCCCTTGCGGCGAACATGCCGGCAACGTGGGCCAGAACGCCGGGTTTATTTTGAACCAAAGCACTGATTATATGCTTCATAATATTCCTTTCATTTGAAAGCGGGTTTCCGCTGTTTGCTGTTTTGTTAAGCCAATCTTTCGATAATGTCCAGTCCGCTCATTTCGTGAAGCGATTTGCCTGCTGCTACCATTGGCCAGACGTTCTCTTCGCGTTCGGTATGGAAATCGGCGACGAATAACTTGTCGGATTTGAGCATTTTTTCGACCGCGGCAGGGACATCCGCCTTTTTATCGACTACGATACCGTCACCGCCGAGGGCTTTTGCGACTTCGGCGAAGTTGGGGTTCTGCAGGTAGCTGCAGGAGTATCGCTTACCGTAAAACAGTTCCTGCCACTGGCGAACCATGCCCATGTAGCCGTTGTTTAGCAGGCAGACCTTGACGGGCAGCTTGTACTGGACAGCGGTTGACATTTCTGTGAGGGTCATGTTGAAGCTGGAGTCGCCGTCGATGTCGATGACGGTTTCCCCGGGCCTGGCGATCTGTGTGCCGATGGCCGCTGGCAGGCCAAAGCCCATGGTGCCCAGTCCGCCGGAGCTTATGAACTGGCGGGGTCTGGAGTACTTGTAGAACTGTGCGGCCCACATCTGATGCTGGCCTACGCCGGTAACGATGGTGGCGTCGCCTTTGGTCTGGTTGTATATCTCGGAGATGACGTACTGGGGTTTGATGACATCGATTTTGCTGTCAAAAGTAAATGGGTGTTTCTTTTTGTAAGTGGCCAGTGCATCGAACCATTCTTTGCGTTCTTGATGTTTGCATTTCTTGGCCAGCTCGCCGAGGATGTACTTTGCATCACCAACGACGGGGATATCAACGTGGACGTTTTTGCTGATGCTTGCCGGGTCGATGTCTATATGTATGATCTTCGCGTTTGGTGCAAAGGTGTCCAGCTTGCCGGTAACGCGGTCTTCGAAGCGGGCACCGATGGCAATAAGCAGGTCGCATTCCTGAACGGCGAAATTGGCATAGGCCGCCCCGTGCATACCCAGCATATCCAGGCTCTCGGGTCGTCTCTGGTCAAAGCCGCCCAGGCCCAGCAGCGTCGTAGTTACCGGTACGTGTGAGCTGTCAACGAAGTCGGCCAGTTCCTTGGCTGCATTGGCGATGATTATTCCGCCGCCGACGTAAGCGACCGGTTTCTTTGATTCGTTTATGGCTTTGGCGGCCATTTCGATCTGGCGGGAGTGGCCCTTGACAGAGCTTATCTTGTAGCCAGGCAGCTCGTACTTTTCGCTGGGATCAGGCTCGAAGGTCGAAACCGCAACGTCAACGGGGATATCTATAAGGACCGGGCCGGGCCGACCGGTGGAGGCGATATGGAATGCTTCCTTTATGGTGCGGGCCAGGTCTTTTACGTCTTTGACGATTACGTTGTGCTTGGTTATGGGGCGGGTTATGCCGGTTATATCGACTTCCTGGAAGGCATCGTTGCCGATCAGTTCAGTTTTTACCTGTCCGGTGATGGCAACCAGCGGGACAGAGTCCATCATGGCAGTTGCTATGCCGGTTACAAGGTTTGTCGCGCCGGGTCCGCTGGTGGCGATGACGACGCCGACTTTGCCGGTCGAACGGGCGTATGCGTCGGCCATGTGGCAGCCGCCCTGCTCGTGGCGGGGGATGACTACGTTGATCTTGGAATCGTAGAGCTTGTCGAAGAGGGGCAGGACTACTCCGCCGAGGTAGCCGAATGCGAATTCGACGCCCATCTCTTCGAGGGTATCGACGATTATCTGCGAACCGGGCCGCTGGGCGGTTTTGGTCGGTTTGGTTTTTTGCTTGGCCATATTTATCTCCTGTAAAATTTTGATTGTGAATCTATTTAAAGTGTCTGCGGTGGCAATTGGGTTTTAGGAATATGATCATAGGCGCACGGGGCGCACACCAAGGGCCCGCGGGATAAGTAATGAGAGAATGAGTGATGGTCGCGCTTTGAAATAAGCACGTGTGGTGTAAAATGCCGGTGTTTTCATTTTTTTGCTCCTGTTAAAAATTTCTTGTTTTTAATTCCAGCCGGCTGGGGTTTCGGATATTTTCCCGTGCACCAATTAAGTCGCAACCAGCGAATTAACCAGTTTCACAGGCGTAAAAAACCTGCCACAGCCGCCGTAACCGCATCAACCAGATGCGTCACAGGCTTGCGCATGGGCCCAATGTGGCCGATGTGCATTTATAGACTACCAGATATTATAAGCGAATGTCAACAGTTTTGCGGGAAAATTTTCGGATTTTTGTGTTATTTTGGCGTTTTAGCTTTTATTTCGGGTCGCTTGCGCTCCGCGCTGTCGGGATTGGTGGTTTAGGGGCGTTTAGCAGTTTTAATTCGGGTCGTTTGTGGAACGATTCCTGCGTGATGATTGAACGTTTTGTTTCGATTCCAATCTCATCGCTGCCGCGATTGAGCTTTTATGAACCCACGGCTGAAGCCGTGGGCTAACAAGCGCAAGAATCGTTCGTTGATATCTTTTAAATTGTTGTTGTTGGGGGTGGGCTGTGGTAAGATGGTGGTGTGTTTGTTGGCTGGTAAGAGTAATTTGTAAATGATTGGTAATAGATGGATTTTGGCGAGAAAAACAAGATAGTGGTTATATGCGGCAAGGGGCTGGGCAAATATGTCCAGGGTGAGCTGAGTGAGTTGGGCTTTGGCGTCGGTGAGGTCAAGGATACCAGCGTTCATACCCAGGGCAGTTTGAATGAAGCGGTCAGGCTAAACCTTGAGCTGCGGACGGGGCTTTATGTGCATTACCTGCTGGGCGAGTTTAAGTGCAGAGACAGCGACGAGCTTTACCGGCAGGTCAAGAAGATGGCGTGGGAAGATATAATTCCCGATGATGAATATATTTCGATAGTCAGCAGGGTTGATACGCCAAGTGTCAATAATACGATGTACCCCAGCTTGAAGGTTAAGGACGCGATTTGCGACAAGATGAGCCAGAAGCGGGGAAAGCGGCCTAACTCGGGGCCCGAACGTGATAATATCGTCTTGAACCTGTACTGGAAGGATGACAGCTGCTGGCTTTATTTGAATACCTCGGGCAATAAGCTCTCTGATCGCAATTACCGCAAGATGCCTTTTTCAGCGCCTTTGCAGGAGACTTTGGCGGCGGCGGTATTGAGGGCGGCCGGTTATGATGGCTCGCAGCCGCTGGTTTTACCGATGTGCGGCAGCGGGACGCTGGCGATAGAGGCGGCGATGATGGGACTGAACCGCGCGGCGGGTATGCTGCGGGACAATTACTGCTTTAAGCATGTAAAGGGATTTGATGAGAGCTATTATAAGGACCTGCGGGCCCAGTTGAGGAAGAAGGCCGGCGGCGAGTTAAAGCCGATCATTGCCAATGATATCTCGCCAAAGGCAATCGAGGCGGCCAAAAGCAATGCAAAGACGGCTGGAGTGGATAATCTGATAGAATTTTCTGTCTGTGATTTTGCCCAAACGCCGATACCTAATGATAGCGGGATCGTTTTGATGAATCCCGAGTACGGTATGCGGCTTGGCGAGGTTAAACAGCTTGAGGAAACTTATCAGCGAATAGGCGATTTTTTTAAGCAGCGATGTGAAGGATATACCGGTTATGTCTTTACGGGCAATCCGGGGCTTTCCAAGAAGATCGGGCTAAGGACCAAGAGCCGGAAGATATTTTTCAATGCTAAGATCGAGTGCCGGTTGCTGGAATATGAGATGTATGCAGGAAGCAAAAAACAGTAAGAATAAATGGATTGAGGTTAGCGGAATGAAAAGGTTCGATAACAGTAAAAGGATTTTGGTACTGGTTGGTATTATGGCGGTGATCGGTCTGGCCGGTTGCGGTGAGCCTGCGTCGCCGAGCTACAGTTTTCGGGATGTGAGTCATAAACAGCCTGCGTTTAATGGGCCAAGTTATCATGTTGCGGGAAAATCGGTTCAGGGCAGGGATATAAAATATTCGGTGCACGGCAATGGCGGCGAGGTGGTCTTTATTATGGGCGGGATACACGGCAACGAGGTTTCGAGCGTGAAAATTGCGACAAAGCTGGAACAGGTTCTGGCAGAGAAGCCGTACCTTGCGGCGGGGAAGACGATAGTAGTTTTGCCGGTGGCCAATCCTGACGGGTATGCCAAGAGAACAAGACATAATGCCAATAACGTTGATCTCAACAGGAACTTTGCAACTAATAACCGGATCAATAATAATATTTACGGCGATAGAGGTTTTACCGAGCCCGAGTCTAGGGCGATAGCGGGTATTTTGAAGAAGTATCGGCCGGGGTGGATAGTTAGTCTGCATTCGCCGCTTGGCTGTGTGGATTATGATGGATATGCGGCGGGGCTTGCTTTCAGGATGAGTCGCAATTGTGATCTGCCGGTTCGAAAGCTGGGTTCACGGCCGGGTTCGCTTGGTTCGTATGCGGGGCTGGAGCTTGGGATACCGATTGTTACCTTTGAGGCGACCGGCGATGATGACCTGCTAGATGGCCAGAGGTTGTGGGCCAAGTACGGAGATGCTATAATGGCAGCGGTCAATTACAGAGTTTACGCGAAATGAGATAGGAGATAAAATGCAGCCGATAGTGTTGAGTATAATAACGTGCGGAAGGATCATTTTTGATAAAATGACCGGGCTGGGCAGTGTGATCGATATCGTGCAGAATATTAATGCCCCGCATTATCCGATACGGCAGAATATTTCGTTTTTCTGCGAGATGACCAACGGGCACGGCCAGTGCATGATAAAGGTCAAGGTGGTCAAGACCGATGAGGATAAGGTTATGTTCGAGCAGGAGCGGCCGGTGGAGTTTAAGGATGTCAAGCAGATCGTTTCATTTGCTTTGAATATTCAGGGGGCCCCTTTTCCGGAGCCGGGGGAATATAGATTTCAGTTGTTTGGAGACAGTAAGTTTCTGGGCGAGAGACGGATTGTATGCAGAAAAGTTGAAATGCCGCCAAAGGATAAAATATGATTGCTATTATTAGAATGTTTATATTTGTGATATCGTGTATTACTTTTTTAGTTTCGGCAAGTGTCTATATATATGCCAAGATGAAACTCAAGCCCAAGGATAATAAGCTTGATGATTACTATTACGAATTCGAGGGCAAGCACCCGGATGTGGCCAAATATTACCGGATAACGAGCATTTCTTTTTCGGCGGCGGTGATTTCGATGCTGCTGATGTTTGTGGCGCTTTTACCTTTTAATTAATGGGATGGTCTGGAACTGATTAGTTCATTAATGTCAAAACGATAGTAATGCTGCTGCCATGCCGGAGCCTTTTGGGAAGTTGCGTTTGCGACATAAATCACACCGTCAGCAGGGACCATCAGCGAATTGTGAAGATTTGCGCTCATAGCAACCGGCTTGTCCATAAGACGGATGGCGGATTGGTCGTCAAACTCTCCATAGCTCTGTTGTGTTAGGCGAACAAGATGTTTGTATCGATCGCCGGCAGATAAAAGGACAGTGTTTTGAACCGGTGTTGGAAGCAGCGGATGGGGCTGACCGGGTCTTACGATTTCGACCTTTTCCGGAACACACCTTAATCCAACTGCGTCATCGGCGCGGGCGTCAGCTATGACATAATAATATTCGCAGGTCCTGGGATTGTCAGTAAAAATCGAAACGGCTTCGTCGAGAGTATTGGCCTGTTCCAATACCATACGTACCAGAAAGCTCATAGGAATACCGTTCCATTGTCCAACGCCTCGACCGCCCATCTCACCAATGCTTATCTGCTGGGTATTCATTCCTGTTACAGAACCGATGAATCCAGCGTAGGCGACATTTACGAAAGGAATCTTTCCATCTGGTTCGGCGATGATCAGCACTGCATGGTCCTGCAGTTTCCAATCAATTCCGTAATCCAGTACCCTGCCGTGATAGAGTTTTCCTGTTGCGGTGGAATCTTTAAGCAGTGCAAATCCAGAACAGTGGAACAGTTCGGGAATAAGATTGGTACCGATTATTTTCCACTCGGGCATGTCACAGGCTTTTGCCAGCGCTTTCATTTCTGTCATATAGTCTGGGGGGATTTTATTCTGAAAAACTTTTCCCAGCAGTGTAGCCACCATTTCACGGGAAATTTTTATTGGCCCGATTTCGATTTGTTCATCAATTCCCTTACTGAGCAGAAAATTTACATTGCTTTGAATGTGTTCCTTAAGCAAAACACCATGCTGGGTACCCATTTCGTTAGGGTCGCCCTTTAGATGCAGAACAGGGTAACCGTTTACGGTTTCAAGATACCCCTTCCCGTGTGTTGCAATGAGCTTTCTTTCTGATGCGAAAACCGGTAGAGAAACAAATATAATGGCAAATAAAGTGAAAAGCCTGATATTTTTCATAAATGAAAGCTCCATCTTAAACTTGATATTTTTACTATGTTACGTGGATTTACTTAATAAGTTCGATTTTAACAAAATAAATGTTAAATAGCCAACAAAATGAATTTTTAGAACTACACATAAATATTTTGCAGATACAGGTGGAAATAGTTGTTTAAATTCTTATAATGCAGGGTTTAATAATTCATTGGCAGAAAATGGCAGTAACAATTGAAATAATTTATCAAGATGATGATATTGTTGTGGTCAATAAGCCCAGCGGGGTCAGTGTGACCAAAGACAGGGGCGGAGATATCGACCTGAAAGCGGCGATGGAGGAGCAAAATCCGGTTCTGGCGGAAGGTTTGCGGCTGGTACATCGGATTGACAAGGAGACTTCGGGGGTTATGGTACTGGCCAGGAATAAGGAAACTCAGAGCAGATTGTCGAGCGGTTTTGCCAAGCGGAAGGTAAAAAAGACGTATCTGGCGATTGTGAGCGGGTTTGTTGCCGAGGATGAGGGTATTATCGAGGATAAGTTGATGCGGAATCCGCGTGATGATAAGCGGATGCTGATCCATAAACGTGGCAAGGCGGCGGTTACAAAGTGGAGTTTGATTGCAGATTTTGGTCCTTACGCTTTGCTGAGGGTCTGTCCGCTTACGGGAAGAACGCACCAGATCAGAATGCACATGAAATATGCGGGTATGCCGCTTGCGATCGATCCTTTATATGGGGGTAAAAAGGGAATAATGCTGTCTGAGGTAAAGCCGAATTATCAGTCCAAAGCTGATCGGGAAGAAAAACCCTTGATGGACAGATTAACTCTGCATTCTTATCAGCTTCAATTAGAGGGTTATGAGGGGGTTTTTGTAGGCGGGCTGGACAAAAATTTTGCAGCAGCGGTTAAGATGCTAAGTAAGCACAGCAAGATGATCAGAGTCAAAAATGATGAAATGATAGAAAAAATCGTCAAATCGGAGGAGATATAGCGATTAATTGAATAAGATATAGAATTACTTTATTATGTGTAAATATTACAATTAGGTATTGCAAAAACTAATGGATAAGCTATAATTAATGTTTATTAGTATATTGGAAAGAATATATACAATGTTCTCAATTAGTGTATTTTATCAAATAAAAGAGATAAGTATGAAAGGTTTTACAAAGAAATGTTAACGAAAGAAAAGAAAGAACAGATTATCAGCGATTTCAAAACTCATGAAGGTGATACAGGTTCTCCAGAGGTTCAAATTGCGATATTGACCAAGCAAATAAATGAATTGACTGAACATTTAAAAAAACACAAGAAGGATCACTCTTCAAGGAGAGGTCTTTTGAAGATGGTTAGTAACAGGTCCGCCCTGCTCAAATATATCAGCAATAAAGATGTTGCCAGATATCGTGAGATCATCGGCAAACTCGGGTTACGTAAATAGTGTCAGTTATAGATTCATGAAGAAATTAATAGATGTTTTAGTTCAAGGGAATAAATGTTTAACATTGTAAAGGTTGAAAAAGAAATAGGCGGCAGGACGCTGACGATTGAGACAGGCCTGCTGGCACGACAGGCAGATGCAGCGGTAACAGTTCAGTATGGGGAAACGGTGGTTTTTGTAAGTGCAGTAACGGCACCGGCGAGGTCTGAAGAAATTGATTATTTTCCACTGAGTGTAGAATATAGAGAAAAACATAGTGCGGCAGGTAAGTTTCCTGGCGGATTTATCAAACGCGAAGGCAGACCCAGCACAAAAGAGATATTAACGGCAAGAATGATAGACAGGCCGATTCGTCCGCTTTTCCCTGATGGCTATTTCAATGAAGTTCAGGTTATCGCTTATGTATTAAGTGCTGACCCGGACAACGACCCTGATGTACTGGCGATGATCGGTGCAAGTGCAGCACTTCACATCAGCAAAATACCTTTCATCGGCCCTACCGGTTCTTGCAGGATCGGAAGAGTTAACGGTGAGTTGGTAATTAATCCGACGCACAAACAGCTTGATGAAGGCGATTTGAACCTGCTTATCGGCGGTAAAAAAGAAGCGATTAACATGATCGAAGTCGGTGCAAGCGAGATAAGCGAATCAGATTTGACAGAAGCTGTAAAACTGGGCCATGGCGTTATCCAGGAAGTTTGCGAAATGATAGATGATCTTCGTGATAAGACCGGAAACGTTGAGAAAGAAATACCTGAAATTCAGGATATCAGCGGAATAGTTGATGGGATTTCAGCAAAGTATGGCGACAAGCTTTATGATGCCATGCAGATCAAAGTTAAACAGGAACGCAGCGGAGCCATTGGTGATCTTTATTCTGAAATCAAAGCGGAGTACTGTCCTGAGGGGAATCCTGAAGAGTACAAGTGTCAGCCCTGGATTTTGAAAAGAGCTTATGACGAAGTGCAGAAAAAAGTTGTCCGTAAGCTGCTGCTCGATGGTAAACGTCTTGACGGGAGAGGTTATGACCAACTCAGGCAGATCGACTGCAGAGTTGGTGTATTACCGCGAACACACGGATCAGCGATATTTACCAGAGGTGAAACACAGGCGATTGTTACCGCTACATTAGGTACGGTTCGTGATGAGCAGATAATTGACGGACTTCGAGACGAATATTCGCAGAAGTTTATGCTTCATTATAGTTTCCCGCCGTTTTCGGTTGGAGAAGCAAGGTTTATCCGAGGTTTGAGCAGACGCGAAATCGGGCATGGTGCTTTGGCAGAAAAGGCAGTTGAACAGGTTAAACCGGATACAGCCAATTTCGCTTATACGATCAGACTGGTTTCGGATATTATGGAATCGAACGGATCGAGTTCGATGGCTTCGGTTTGCGGCGGTACGCTTGCATTGATGGATGCCGGTGTTCCGATTAAGGCTCCGGTAGCTGGAATTTCGATCGGCCTGGTAAGTGAAGGCGACAGGTATGAATTATTGACTGATATAATTGGCGACGAAGATCATTTCGGTGAAATGGATTTTAAAGTTGCCGGTACAAGAAACGGTATTACTGCGATTCAGCTTGATATTAAGGCTGAAGGTTTGAAACATGAGATTATGGTTGAGGCCCTTGAAAGAGCTAAAAAGGCCAGGAATCTCATCCTTGATAAGATGACAGAGGCAATTGATGAGCCAAGGACATCTTTAAGTACACATGCTCCGAAGATGATCAGTGTCAAGATCGATCCGGAGTATATTGGAAAGATAATCGGTCCCGGCGGTGCTAATATTAAGGGCATACAGGAAAGTACCGGTAGTAACATCGAGATCGAAGAAGATGGAACCGTGTTTATAAGCGCTGTTGGCGGTGATGGACATTTGAAAGCCAAAGAGATCATAATTGCAATGACTACAAAGCCTACCCCCGGAACAATCTATCCTAATAGTAAAGTTGTGGGTGTGAAAGATTTCGGAGTATTTGTGGAAATAGCTCCAGGAGTTGAGGGTTTGGTTCATATCAGCGAATTAAGTGAGGGATACATTAAGACAGTTGATCAAGTCTGTAAAATGGGAGATATAATTCCCGTTAAGCTTCTTTTGATAGACGACCAAGGTCGTTTGAAGTTATCCCGTAAAGCCGCGGTAGCTGAACTTGAAGGTGAAGATAAAAAGGAGCCTCAGACGAAATAATATTTAAGCAAAAGCCTTAGATTTACAGTGCTGGCAACTGAAGCGGTTGTAAGCATTACTATAGAACCTTGGTAAGAAAAAAAAGGAGGCATTATTATGGCCAAAGGTACTGTAAAATGGTTTGACTCGAAAAAAGGTTTTGGATTCGTAGTCAACGAAGAAGGCAAGGACGTATTTGTTCACTTTACTAATATTCAACTGGATGGTTTCAAGTCCCTTCGTGAAGGGCAGGTAGTTGAATATGAAGAATTCAAATCTGGTAAAGGGCTCCAAGGCAAAAACGTTAGTATTATTGAGGCCGGTCCTTTGTCGGTTAATAAATCTGAAAGATTTAGCAGGCTTGAAAGTTAATTAGTTTCTGGATTTATTAGTAAAGTACAATTAAAGATTTAGAATGTTGGACATGGGTTATTTTGTCGCTTTTGGTGCAGGTTTTTTATTAGCTGCTGTATTAGGAGCGGCAGTGGTCAGGAAAGTTCTGCGTAAACGGTCAGTAATCGTTCGCAGAAATAAAGACAATGCCAACATTCAGTTACAGGAATTAAGTAAACTGACCGGAATTCTTGCACATGAACTTAAAAATCCTCTTTCGATAATCAAAGTGAACCTGAAGTTACTGGGCGAAAACTTAGAAGAAAACGACATTGAAAGAGTTAAACGCAAGTTTCCTGTTATCAGGAATGAAATCGAAAGGCTTGAAGATATCCTGGGGAATTTTTTGAATTTCATAGGGGATTCATCGCTTCAGGCCAGAGAAGTAGATATTAATTCGGTTGTAGATAATGTGATTGATTTCTATTCCCCTCAGGCCTGGAAAAAGAATATTAAGCTGCGGTTTGCACGTTTTAATGACAAGCTAACGTGCAGAATCGATGAGGCAAAGTTTAAACAGGTTTTACTTAATTTGTTTCTAAACGCTCAGACAGCAATGGAAAGCGGAGGGGAGTTAATGGTTTTAACTTCAAGAGAGAGTTATTTTGCCAAAATAGTTGTAACTGATACCGGGGTGGGAATAGAGCCGGAAAAAATTGACAAAATTTTCGACGCGTTTTATACTTCACGTACAGGTGGGACAGGGTTGGGATTGGCCACCGCAAAAAAATTAGTTGAAATGCATCAAGGCAGTTTATCTGTTGAGAGTGAGCCCGGCAAAGGGACTTCTTTTACAATTTTGCTGCCGCTAGTTGAGTAAATAAATGGAAGAAGATATAAAAGTAATAATAATAGATGACGAAAAAGAACATGCTTTAGTTTTGGCAGAAGCATTAGAAAAGATTGCACCAGAACCAAAGGCTTTTTATTCGGCTCAAGAGGCTGTCGATTATATTACAAGCAATGATTTTGATATTGTGATTACAGATCTCAATTTAGCCAGTGATATAAACGGGATGGATATTCTTGTTAAGGCAAAGGAAATAAATCCCGGCTGTGAGGTGGTTTTGATCACGGCTTATGCGACGATCGAAAATTGCAAAGAGGCTTTGAAGCTTGGGGCCAAAGACTACCTTGTAAAACCGATAGATATCGATCAGCTTCGTTCGATGGTCAAGCAGATCATCAAAAACAGGACCGTTCAAAAAAAGACCGGCAAAACGGAAGAATTTGTATTCAATGGAGTGCAAGGCAACAGTCCCTCGATGCAGACGCTATTTCGCGTGCTTAAAAAGGTTAGCCCAACGAATTTATCTGTGGTTTTAGAGGGAGAATCCGGAACAGGTAAGGAGTTGCTAGCTGAAGCAATTCATTATAATTCTAAAAGGCGAAATAATCCGTACAGACCGATCAACTGTGCCGGATTGACAGAAACTCTTTTGGAAAGCGAACTGTTCGGGCATGCAAAAGGGGCATTTACCGGTGCTTCAACAGAGCGCAAAGGATTGTTTGAAGTTGCAAATAAGGGAACGCTCTTTTTGGATGAGATTGGAGATATGCCGCTGAATATGCAGGCTAAATTGCTGAGGGTCCTGGAAGATGGGGTTGTTGTTCCGGTTGGTTCGGAGAAGATGATATCCGTTGATGTAAGGATAATCAGCGCGACCAATCACGACCTGGCAAAATTAGTCGAGCAAAAGAAGTTTCGTCAGGACCTTTTTTTCAGGATTAAAGGTGTGAGCATAACAGTGCCGCCCTTGCGGGAAAGGCCGGGGGATATAAAAGAGCTGGTGCATTTTTTCATAGATCAGTCAAATTCTGAAATCGGTACAAATATCAAGGGTGTAAGTGAAAGCGCTATGAGAGTGCTTGAGAATCATTCATGGCCCGGCAATATAAGGCAGTTGAGGAACTGTATCAAGACGATGGTTGTTTTGACTGAGAATGATATTTTGGATTTGAATGATTTGCCGCCTGAAATTTATAAGGTCCATCAGTTAGCAGGGCCAACAGAGATAAGCCAGGATTTGGGAGGTATATCACTGGATCAACTCGAGAAAAAAGCAATTTCTGAAACCCTCAGCAGTGTACAGGGAAATCGCGAAAAAGCTGCAAAAATTCTCGGAATTGGTGAGCGAACACTTTACCGCAAAATCAAAGAATACAATATTTAGTGAGCGATAACAGAACTGATTCTGAATACGGGCAGCAGCAAAGCTATTGCGATTGTCCCTATAATAATACCCATAACCGTTATCATAATAGGTTCAATAAGTGCTGTTGCCGTTTTGATGGAATTGCTTAATTTTTTTTCGTAGAATGTAGAGGCTTTGTCGCAAACGTAGCCCATCTTTCCGCTTTTTTCGCCAGCACGGAGCATTTGAATTATACCGGGTACGACGATCTCGCTGCCTGCGCTGAATCTTATTGAATCTGAAAGCTGGAAACCATCACGAATTTTTTTATCCGCCTGGTTCCATAATTGCTGGAAGTAGTAGTTGTCGCTTGAAGTTTTTATTACTTCGATGGCATCCAAAATTGAGACGCCGGTGTTTACCATTGTTGCCATTATTCGCATTGCCCTGGTCATGGCTGAATCGATGTACATAGTGCCAATTGCGGGGATGTTAATGATCAGGTAATCGATAATTTTTTTTCCGTTTTTTGATTTTGCCCAGAAGTTGAAAATGATGCCGAAGAAAACGAAGCCTGTCAGCGCCATCGTCAAAAATTCAAGATTAACCAGCAGGCTGCTTAATTTAACCAATATTTGTGTAAGTGCGGGCAGAGCCGTTCCTCTTGACTGGTATATCTTTGTGAAGCGGGGAAGGACAAAGAACATCAAAGTGCCGGTTGCGGCAATAGACATAATTATCATGATGAAAGGGTATATCAGTGCACCCTGGATTTGTTTTCTTGTTTCGGCTTCGGCGTTTAGATACCTACTGAGTACTTCGAGCATTTCGGGCATTTTGCCGGACGCTTCAGACGCTTTTACCATACTTACGAACATGGAATTGAATACTTTTGGATATTGGCTTAGTGCGACAGAAAAACTTTGTCCGCTTGTGATTTTATCTGCGATATCGGTAATTACGTCTTTGAAGGTTCCGGGTTTGAGCTGCTGACTGATTGCATCCAGAGCATCGCTAAGGACAACGCCGCTTTCGAGCATAACAGCAAGCTGAGTAGTGAAAAGGATCAGTTCGGAACCTTTTGCTTTTATTTTGACGTTCTGTACCGTTAACAAGGTTGAAGTCTGTTTTTCAACAACAGCAAGGGTCATCAGTTTTTCTCCTTATTGCTATAGTAATCATCTGATTCGCCAATAGCACATACTCGGAGTATTTCATCGACTGTTGTGATTCCTGCTTTTACTTTTTCAGCACCATCGACATATAAGGGCGCCATTTTATTTTGTATAGCCATGTTTCTGACTATTCGATGGTTTGCATTTTCAGCGATAGATTCCTTGATTTTTTCGTCAGGGATGAAAAGTTCATGGATGGCAATTCTGCCGGTGTACCCTGTATTGCGGCACTTTTTGCAACCGATACCTTTATAATAAGTTTCAATACCCCCTACCCATTTCTCCATCATTTTTCTAACCGACATTCCGGGATCATATTCTTCTCTGCAGTTGGTGCAAACTTTACGTACGAGTCTTTGGGCAAGTACTGATATTAAGGAAGCACCTACAAGGTATGGAGCCACTCCCAGATCTACCAGCCTGGTTACGGCACCGGGAGCATCATTAGTATGAAGAGTTGAGAGGACCAAATGGCCCGTTAACGCAGCTTGTACTGCAATCGCGGCGGTTTCAGAATCTCGAATTTCACCAACCATTACGATATCGGGGTCTTGTCTGAGCAGGCTTCTAAGAGCATCTGAAAATTCGAAGCCTGCCAGGTTATTAACCTCGAATTGGTTAATACCTGAGATATTGCATTCGACAGGGTCTTCAACTGTACAAATGTTTACCTGGTCGTTGTTGAGTTCGCTTAGTGCGGCATACAAAGTGGTGTTTTTACCTGAGCCGGTAGGCCCGGTTACCAGAACGATACCGTTGGGGGTTTGAATCTGATTTCTAAAACTTTGAAGATTGTTATAACCGAATCCAAGTGATTCCAGGTTGAGGAGAATCCTGTTTATATCGAGTATTCTTATTACGACCTTTTCGCCGAAATTGCCGGGCATGATCGAGACACGCAGGTCGATAGGTCTGGACTTCAAAAGGACATGGATGCTGCCGTCCTGAGGGAGCCTTCTTTGGGCAATGTCGAGATCAGCCATTATTTTGATACGCGATACAATCGCACTGTGCATCTGGTAAGGAGGCCGCATTTTTTCGAAAAGTCTGCCATCGACACGGTATCGAACTCGTAATTTTTTCTCGTCAGGTTCGATGTGTATGTCACTTGCATTTTCATGTACGGCACTGTAGAGCAGATAGTTAACAAGTTTGACAACAGGTGACTGGCCAGCAACCTCTTCGAGATTGGTTATGTCTTCGGAGATGTTTTCAATAAGTGAAAAATCATCGAGCCCGTTTTCATCGATGATATCGTCGATAACAAAGACGTTTGCAGCGGGCATGAAAGTTTGAAGAGTTGCCTGTATGTCTTTTACCGTAGCACAAACGACCTGCACTTCACATGAACTTAGTCTGCGAATTTCATCGATGATGAAAATGTTCGAAGGTTCACTTAAAGCGACTGTAAGAGTTTCATAAACTTTGAATAGTGGTAAAACTATGTTTTCTTCGAGGAATTCGCGTGGGAGCAGTGAAATTACATTTGCGTCGCAAATTTTTGGGCTGACCTGGGCATAAGGTAAATCGTAAACCTTTGCGAGGGCTTGCGAAATCTGGTTGTCGGTGCAGATATCCATTTCGACAAGGATTTCGCCCAGCAATTTGGTATGTCCTGATTCCTTCTGGTATTTAAGAGCATCGTCGATCTGCTGTTGCTGAGCAAAACCGAGCTCCTGAAGGATCTGGCCAATTTGAACCTTATTTGCAATTATGTTTGACATATTTTGCCTATTCGATTACGCGAAACTTTTTACAGCTTCAGCTAATTCGAGATACTTATCAAATTTTTCTTCAATCCTGGTAATTTCTAAAATTTTGGAACAGCTTTCATCCAATGCAGCAAGTTTCAGCTGGAGCAGATTAGCGGCACAAATCTCTCGAAGCCAAATCAGACATTCGAGCCCCCTGCTATCGATATAACTGACATTGCTGAAATCTAGAACCAGGCCTTCTATTTTGTCGTTTGTCAGCTCTTCCATTTTTTTTTCGAAAAAATGCGCAAATTCGCTTGTGAACTCACCATTAAGTTCTACAACTATTACTTTATTGTATCTTTGAGTATTTAATTTCATCCGATCAAAGCTCCAACTGCTTCGGTGCTGAATTCAACAAGATCACCATTTCCCCAGACGGGACTTGAACCATCCTGAAGAATCGTCCAGAGTGCATAAGTATCGCTTTCAAGAAAGGCTTTTACAACGACAGGATCAAACTGAGTTCCAGAGCCTTTTTCGATCTCTTGGATCGCTTGTTCCAAAGTCATCTCGTCACGGTATATTCTTTTGCTTGTCATAGCATCGAATGCGTCAGCGACACTTACAATTCTGCCAATTCGATGTATAGCGTCATTTTTCAGGCGGCTGGGATAGCCGGAGCCATCCATTCTTTCATGATGGAACAAGATACCTGGGACAATATCCTGCATTTGTTTTATTTCTGAAAGGATCGAAGCACCAATCGAGGGATGAGATTTTATAATATTCATTTCCTGCTTGGTGAGCTTTTCTTTCTTGCGCAGTACGCTTTCGGGTATTCCTATTTTGCCGATATCGTGAAGCAGTCCGGCGAGATAAATTTTATGTATATAGTCCTGGTCAAGATCGTCTGTTTCGGCAAGTTTTTCCGCTATCCATTTTGCAATAAAAGCGACACGTTCGGAATGGCCTCTTGTGTACTGGTCTTTGGCGTCAATGCTGGTCGTGAGAGCTTTGAGTGAGCCGACAAGCAGGCCTTTGAGATCCTTGAAAAGTCTTCCGTTTTCAATAAATATTGCACACTGATGAGCAACCGAATTGAACATTTTTACGTCGGTGCTGTCGAAGTCGGGCTTATCAAGTCGGTTGATTGCAATAAGAACGCCGGTAATTTTATGATTGACCTGGAGAGGTACTGCTATAATATTTCGAATGCGCTGTGGCCAGGCATAATGGAAAGGACCATCAACATCGCTGTCGAGAAGAGCATCTTTATCACGGTTTACCTGTTCGATCAGCCTTGCATGGACTTGTTCTATCAATTGTTGATTGACATCTATCAGTCCGGCACCCGCAGTCAAAATCAACTTTTTCTGAGTGCCTACTTGTTTTTCAAGCAGAATTGCGATGCCTTCCACATTTACTATTTCAGTCAGCCAGTCACAGGCATATTGCAGATAATTCGAATCGGCCTGTGAGACCTTCATGTTGGAACTCATTTTATATAGCAGAACAAGTTCTTCATAGGTATCTGCAAGTTCAGTGCTTATCAATTCAATCTGCTGTTCTGTTTTGCAGTTTTTTTCTATTTGTTTGATGAGACCTTGTATAAGCTGGCAAACATGCCCGGAAATCTGGTCATTATTTGAATGGTTCTTAGCAACAATTAGAAGTTTAGAGTCAGACGAGACATTCAATGTTGATGCAAAAATATTTTTTTCGGAAAATTGGCAATTTTTATTTTTATTAGTCAGTAAGCCCTTCACCTGTTCAAAAAGCATCTCGCTTGGTGTAGATTGGAAGCCGGTGCTCCTTTGCACAAGCACATCGCCGTTTGATGCAAAAACTGTAAAAGCAAACCCCAGTCCGGTTACTGCGTCAGCAATATCGGTTAGCTGTTTATTGAGATCATTATTTAAAATGTTTTCTTTAACTTTGATCATAGTTGGCAGTCTTTTCGATTTTCATAATATTTATGCGGTGCAAGATGCAAAGATAGCCTCAACTGTCCTCAATAACTCTTTTGGCGAAAAGGGCTTGCTTAGGAACTCAGCAATATTTAAATTTGATTTTTGTTGGTTTTCAATAGCGAAACCTCTTGCGGTTAGCATTATAACCGGTATATCTCGTGTCTGGTCCTGCTGTCTGAGTTTTTCGACCATTTCTATTCCAGTCATTTGGGGCATCTGGAAATCGCTGATGATCAGATCGGGATTTTCTGAAACAGCTAACTCGTAGCCTTGCAAACCATCTTCAGCGGTGATTATCTCAAAGCCATTATTTTTTAGCTTAATGGCAACAATTTTACAAATATGAATTTCATCATCTACAATTAATATTTTTTTGCTCATTTATTACTCCTATTACGCTGATACTGTTTCCTGTACATTCGAGCATAAGGGAATCTCAAATCCAAACGTCGAACCCTTTCCAACAGTACTTTTTACAAAAACTCTTCCATTATGTATGTTCTCGACGATTTGTTTGACCAGGTTTAGGCCTAAACCTGTCCCTTTTGCGAATTTATTATTCGATGCTACCCTGTAAAATTTATTGAAGACGTGCTCAAGTTCATTTTCGGGTATTCCTACACCCGTATCGATGATTTTGATTCTTACGATTTTTTCGGACTCATCCACTTCTGTGCTGATGTTTACTGTCCCTTTTTCTGGAGTATATTTGATGGCGTTGCTTAGTAAGTTTACAATGACCTGGGTCATCATATCTTTGTCAGCATTTACCTGATCAAATATTATAGGACTATCCTGATTTATCTGTATGTCCTTTTCCCCGGCATAACTTTTTATCATTTCAACAGCTTCTTTGATGAGAACTGTAAGGCTGGTCTGCTGTTTTTCTACTTTTATCAGCCCGGATTCAATTCTGGAAATATTGAGGATGTCTTCGATAAGCCTGTTCAAACGCTGGGCCTGGCTTTGTATTACTGTGCAGAATTCTTTTATGGTTTCTTCATCCTGCGCTTCGCCGTCGCCGAGCATTTCAGCATAAGCATTAATCGAAGCCAGAGGGGTTTTTAGTTCATGAGAGACATGGCTGACAAACTGATTTTTCATTTTGGATATTTCTTTTTCGCGTGTGACATCATGAAGCACTGCTACAATTCCGGAAACTTCACCGTCATTAGCGAACATACAAGAAATCAGACATTCAAATATTTTTTCTGAGTCATCCAGTGTTAAAGTAAATTCCCTTTTCACGTGAGGAATTTTACTTTGCCTGCTTTGTTTAATCAGTTCAACAAACCTGAAACCGCTGCCCTGGATTATTTCATTTAAGTCCTTCTGTTTTGCCTGTTCGATATCAAAACCGAAAAGTTTGCTTGCAGCTTTGTTTGCCATATTCAATCGGTCATAAGAATCTGCAACAATCACAGCATCGTGAATGCTGTAGATGATATCTTCGATATTGTTTTTTTGCCGACTCAATAGTTTGATGTGGATTTCAAGTTCTTTGACCTTTTTTTGAAGTTTATCGACAGATTGGATTTTTCCTTCGAAATTTTCATTTATGACTTCTGACAAACTTCTTATGAGCGAAATATCCGAACTTCTTGGATGAGGCATTTGAGACTTTTGAAGTTGATCGATAATTATACATAAGCCATTACGTATTTTTCGCCAGAAGGTAAAAAAGATCAGCGAAAAAATAATCAACAGTAATATCAGTGAGAATATAATTGTAATGGCAAAGCCACTCATTGAGATATCCTAATTGTTAGAGCTTGTTAGCGAATTTGAGTACATTCTTATTGTTAGGTTCGATTCTAAGAGATTGCCGGTAAGCCTCTTTTGCCTTTTCGAAATTGCCAAGTTTCTCATAACTTCTGCCGGAGATCATCCATGCGAAAGAACTATTACTGTCTTTTGCAATGATTGCTTCAGCCGTTTCGATGCATGCACGATAATCCTTCATGAGGTACAGAGCAGCGGTTTTCAGATTCAAAGCTTCCAACATTCCGGGCTTTAGCTTCAATGCTCTTTTGGCACATGCAAGTGCAGGTAATCCTGAATTGGTTCCCAGGTGAGCCTGCCCAATTTTCACCCAAAAATGAGGATTATCGCGATTATCGGCGCTGACCTTATCATACTGAGAGGCTGCTTTCGAAAATTCACCTGAATTCATATTGCAGGCAGCAATTATATGGATATATTCCTTTGCCAAAGGAACAGGTGCGGTTTGTGCGAGTTTTTCAAATATATCAGTTGCTTGTTTCCATTGTTCTGCAGCAATATAACAATACCCAAGAGACTCAAGAATATCCCTTTTGCCGCCGCTTTCGATGGCAGCCTGTCGATAATAATCAATCGCGGTTTGATAGTTACCTGTTTGCATGTTCAAATTTGCAATAGCAAGTTTGATTGACTGGTCATCGCCACTTGCATGCATATTTCTTTGCAAAAATTGCTGGGCTTGCTGGAAATTGCCCATCGCAATATATATTCTGGCAACTGAAAGAACATACTTGATGTTTTTTTTATCTAAACGGTGTGCTTCAAGGTAACATTTTGATGCTTTTAAGTTTTCAGAATTATTTTCAGCTATAAATCCTAAAAGAAACCATGCCTGAGGCATTGATTTGTCCAATTCAATTGCTTTTAGCAGATGATCTGCTGCTTTTGTATTATTATTTTCAGCAATATCTATTTTACCTGCTAAAAGATAGGCTTGTGCCTGATGAGGATTTTGGCTTAGAGATTCATCTAAATATGTTTTTGCCTGAACATATTTTCGGTTTTCGAAACTTTGGTTTGCAATTTTTAATTTGATATCAGCAGAAGTTTTATTCCATCTGAGAACCGCTTCATTTTCTTTCTGATCATAAGATTGACATCCAGAAATTAGAACTAAAACGGTTAAGATTAAAATTTTCGTTAATGGTTTCATAGTTTTTCCCCTTTAGTAAATTAAGGGCGGCGGTTAACCGCCCTTGTTTGTTTTCTATTAATAATTTTCCTGTTTAAATTTATCCAACATGATTCTTTCAACAACCTGATCGCTATTTACTACTCGCTCTTTGATGATCTTTTCGCGTAGTTTTATAGCATCATGGTAACGAGGTCGCATTTCCAGAATATAATTCAATTCACAAAGTGCCTGTTCATAGTTACCTTGTTTGTAATCCCTTACTGCTTCGGCAAATCTGTCTTCCATCAATCTTGTTCTGTTGAGCCACTCAAGAGACTTATGTGCTCCATGCATCATTCGATCAACATCTTCAAATCTTTCAGATGCTTCAACCTTTTCGGGGTCATCAATGATGTGGGGAGTCATTAAAACAATCAGTTCTGTTCTGATGGCCTGATCATTTGTTTTCCTAAAAGCTGCTCCTATAAAGGGCAAGTCTCCCAAGATAGGTACCTGTGAATATGTCTTCTGGATATCATCCTGGAACAGACCGCCGATAACGATTGTCTGGCCGTCTTTGACCATAACGTTCGTTTTTAGCTGAGTTGTGCTTTTATTAGGCAAAACGAAATCACCCTGAACTTCTACGCTTCCAGTTGACTGTTCGGGGTAAATTTCCATTCTTACATAACCGTCTTTACAAACGAAAGGACGGAAATCCAGCAATGTACCACTTTCAAGGAATTCAACCTGTTGGGTTGCACCGTCAGCATTGACGTTTGTCAAGGTCAGGTAACCGTTTTCTTCACCGATAAGCAGGTGACCGGCTTGTTTATTTAGAGCCATGATCTTGGGATTTGCTAAAATGGTAGTATCTGTAATACTTTCAAGTGCCCTTACCAGAGCTGCGGTGTTTCCGGAGGTTATTCCAATGCTAAGGCCTGAACCAGTTGCTGTGCCTGTAACACTACCTGCGAAACCACCCGTTGAAATACCATCCTGGCCAAGAGTGGTAACCAGTGATCCATCGATAGAACTGAAATCTATACCGAATTCTGTTTTATCATTTAGAACAGCCTGCATAATTGTTACATCCAGCATGATGGCAGGAGGTCTTTGGTCCATTCCATCGAGCATTTCCTGAATCTTCTCGATATTTTCAGGGAAATCATAAACTATGATAGAATCACGCATGGCATAAGAATCACCGCCATCACCTGCTTCTGTAGTTCTCTCGGCAGAAGAGGTTGCAGAAACCTGTCCAAAATCACTCAGCGCAGGTAAGATAAGCTTTTGAACCTCTTCAGCATTTATATAATAAAGCGTAAAGACTTTGCTTATCATTCTTCTTTTATCCATTTTGATCTTTTCAAATTCATCGGCTGTATAGACCCAGACGAATTTACCATCGTCTTCCCATTTGAACTGATAACCCAGAATTGCGTTCATTGCCTCTTCAAAGGTTACGTCATACAAAAGTCCTGCCGCGATAGTACCCTGAACATTGGCGCTGGGTACGATGTTTTTCTTGTATCTTGCGGCTAGAATTCTTAAACCTTTCTGGATGCTGGTATCAGGCTGAAAACTGATGTATTTGAGTGTACCAGTTTGCCCGGCTAAATCAATGTCACTGAATTCGGATTCGTCGATGCTTTCTTCGATGAGTTTTTGTTCGATATCATCTACTTTGTTAAAATCTTCAACTTCAACTTCAACAATGTTTGCGTCTTCATAAGTTTCTGCGATAGCACCATTTTGAGTTATACCAGCGAGCAAAATCAATACAGATATGGTCAACGCTAACCAGAACCTTGCATTTCTCACAAGTATTTTAAAGTGATATTTATGTTTCAGTTTTTCCTTCATTTTCATTACCTCATTTACTAATTTTTAATTTTCTATTTCGGCTTCAGCAATTTTTATTTCAACAAGTGTATCGTTACACTTTAGCTGAGCCTTATCTTTCATGATTTTTGCTAATTCAAACTTATACTTCTTTTTATTTCTCTCGACCTCAATAACTTCACCAACTTTATAAAACTGGTCGTTTATGAAAGCTTCCGGATTATCACCAGTTATAATCGCTTCAAGAGTAAGCTGCTGAGCAATTGATTCAACGGCATTATCCGACCCATCAAAGCTGACATTTACAGAATCCGGTGAACTTCCAAAGCCTGAAAAAGAAGTAGGTGAGAAAAAATCCTTGTTCAGGCGATTGTGTTTTCCTTCAACAGACGGCAAATCAAAGTATTCTAATTTTACCTCAGACTCGATTTGGTTTGCCTGGGTTTCTGCGTTGGCAGCAGCATTTGCAGATTGGGGGCTTTTTTTATTCAAAACCTTTATCCACATGAAACCCATCACGCATAACAAACCAAACGTGAGCAAAATTTTGCCCTTCTCTGCCGCATATCTTGACAGAAGCCAAGCGACTATTTCATTTTTCTTTTCTATATCATTCATCAGCTAAATTCCCTGCTTGTAAAAAATACTTCCTTTTGCAAAGATTCTGATATTGCCGGAAAAATCCTTATTCTCGAACCGCACCTGCTCCAGTCTGAAAAGTCTCTGGTTTTGTTCAATATCCCTGAAGAAATCGAAAATCTGATTTAAATTTCCGGAACATTGGATATCAACAGGTATAGATGCAAAATCTCCGATTTTTTGCTCCTGAGAAGGTTTTACCATTTGTTGACTTAGAGAATATTTATCCATTATTGAAGAAACATTTTGCAGAAAATCTCCCAGTTGAGGTCTGTCGGGTATTCGTGTATCAATATTTCCAACTTCGTCTTTTAATTGGTTGAGCTGGTTTCTAAGTTCAGGCAAATTTTGCAATTGGCTTTGTGCATGCGCCTGCTGAATTTCCTTTTGAGTCTGCTGGTTTTTAGCTTGCTGCAAAGCTTCCATTGTAGGAACATACTGCATGAAAAAGAATATTCCTATCATTACTAAAATCACAAAAATCAAAAGAATTTGTTTTTTATCTATTTTCATTATCTATTCCGCGGCCTTGGTAATTTCACGGTAATTCGCCAAATGACAGCCTAATTCAAACTCGCTTACCTGTTTCTGCTTTACTGAGACTTCCTTGGTATAACCCAAGCTTACTTTTGTAAAATATGAACTGTTCTCAAGTTGGCAAATTAAATCAGCAACAGAGTTGTTATCGCTTGATACACCTTTTATGACGATTTTAAAAATCTCATTATTAAATGCATCAGTTCCGTCCGAAGATCGAGACGTTCTTATTACAGAACTCTTTCTCGATTTAGTTTCGCTTTTATGAGTATCAGATATAATTTCTATATTTGATAAAATTATATCGTTGCCAACTAGATAACTTATTTCTGCAAGTATGTTCGAAATATTCATTTTAGATTCATATTTCTCAAGTAAAGCCCGGTGTTCACTTAACCTGGCTATCTCTTTTTTGTATTGTTCATATTCTTTCATGGTGTTTTGATTTTCCAGACGCGCCTGTTCTATTGCACTGCTGGAATTTACAATTTTTCCAGAGATAAATGACCAGCTAACCATAAACGCAAAGCTTGTCATTATGACAGCATACTGCCATCTATAGCCCTGCAGCTGGCGTCTGTTTTTCTTGTACCAAGATGGTAGAAAGTCAATTTCTTTCATTGGTCAAACTTTCAACTAAATCAGTATTGAGACCTTTCAAAGACAAACCTATAGGCACAGTCCATTCGCACCAGCTCCTTCTCCTGTCATTTGAGAAGCAGCTTGAACCTAAGTTGAAATCCTTAAGAGGCCTGGCAGGTTCAACTTCGATATTCAAACTTTTGTGGAGAGAATCGATTATCAATTTCTCATAAGCTTCGCCGCCGGTACAAAAAGCTTTATCGGGTTTTATGCCCTTGAAGGTTACCGTAAAATATTTAAAACAAAGTGATATTTCTCTTGTAAGCTGATTGATAACAGAAGAAACCGTATCGGTGATTATCTGCCTTGTTGACTGGTCAAAATCCTGAGTCTCGCCATTGTTTAGCTTAGTTCGCATCAGGCCGGCTTCTTCTACCGTTATATCGAGTTTTGATGCCACTTTGTCATTTATCTGAAATCCGCCTATGGGGATCTGTTTTACAAACGAAAGTTCCTGGCCTTTGCCGATTATCAAAGTTGAAAAACGGTTTCCGATGTCTATTAAAATAGTTATCTGCTCGGAATCTTCCTGTCGCCTTAAATTGCGAAGAAAACATCTATATAATGCACAAGGCACGGTATCTATACCAACAGGGGCAAGACCGGCATTTTCAATCATGTTTATATGTTCTTTGATCAAAGACTTTTTGACAAAGAATAAAATGATTTCCGTCTTCAACTCATCGCCCTGCCTGGTATTACCTGTAATTATGTAATCGATATCATAAATATCATCTGTCAATCCAAATCTAGATTGAGCCTCTTTCATTATTTTTTCATGTGCTTCTTTTGAATCAATTAACGCATCAATTTTAAAATTTTTGATTTGAACCTGGTCATTGCCAAGACAGGTGATAACATCTTTGCCTTTGAATCCGCCTTTGCTGTACATATCTTTGATCGTATTTACAATCACCTGATTTTTATCCTGGTTATCAGCCATAGGAATCTGCCGCTCATCAACCGCTAAAACTCTAAAGTTATCAGGGTAAGAGCTCAGCTGGATCATCTTGAGGGAGTTGGTCCCGATATCCAGTGCTATAGGTCTAATTTTATTAAACAATAAACTAACCATGACTGCTCCTATTGGATCGTTATGTATCCTGTAACAGGTTCAACCAGTATTTTCATTTGGTCGCTTCCGACTTTTATCGTTATCCCGTTGGTTCCATCAACCAGGGGAGAACTGGTTGTGGCACCGCTATAAGGGCTTCCGAGATAATCGAAAGTTATCGCTGTACTTGAATCAAAATTTACGGTTTCAATTTCTACTCTATTTAGCCTTGAATCATCGGGCAAACAGACATTAAACAACTTGCTGTTATTTAAAGGGTCAGTAATAACCACGCCGTCGGTTTCTACCGAATAGCTTTCGTTTGAAGGGGTAAAGACAACGGTGTAGTTTTTCTGCCTGCTTATTGCCATACTTTTTGCATATTCGAGGTCAGATGCAATTTTATTAGCCGCAGATTTAAGCTGCATACCCGCAGCTGAACCCATCATAGGCAAAGCAGTTAATCCGATGACAGAAAGGATGACCACT
>CAZITB010000022.1:0-28959 GCA_964542055.1 uncultured Candidatus Kuenenia sp. | reverse complement strand
AGCTCGTTCGGTACGCGGTCGGTCTCCCCTGTGGCTGTAATGCCGACGATGTCAAAGAACTCCGTGAATTCATCCGCATCATTCTGGAAAAAGCGGGTGCAAAGGTTACTGTTTGCAAAGATGGCGAGGAAACGTTAACTCTTACGGATTCCAAAAAATACGATTTAATCTTGCTGGATTTGAATATGCCCGGCAAAAACGGCTGTGAAATAGCGAAAGAGATGCGAATAAGCGGCAAGAATAAAGAAACTTACCTGGTGGCTCTGACTGCTTCGGGGCTGCTTGATCTGGGCAATAAACATATTGAAGCGGGATTCAATGATTACATTGAAAAGCCTGTTAAACCTGAGACTTTGGTCCGGAAAATTACATTGAAATTGCTCAAAGACCGGCAAATTGAAGATGCCAGCAGCGGAAAAAAGATTGTTTCTTACTATGAACACGACCCTCAATATAAGAAAACGATCGAGACTTTTGTAACAGATTTACCCCAAAGGGTAGATGGAATTCAAAGAGATTTTGAAAAAGGCAAGTTGAAGGAACTGTCGGATAAATTGCATTCGCTCAAAGGCCTGGGAGGTATGGCAGGTTTTCCAATAATAAGTGACAAAGCCGGAAAAATAGAAGACAAGCTCAATCATGAACAATTCAGTGACCAAATCAAAAACATCAACAAAGATGTAAACGAATTGATACTTCTTTGCAGAAAAACAACAATAAAAAAGAAGTAATCAAAAATCTCCTTTTATTTATTCACATCAGGCTGGACTTTCCATGCGGTATAGGTAAAATTGGTGTCTTTAAACCTATCATTTGGAGAAAGCTTTAATGTCGTTTAGTGAATTAATTACATATGAAGTTATCGAAGGAAATCAAATCTGGCGTTTTGCGCTGATGCTTGGAATCATAATAGTTGTCATGATGGCAGGTAAAGTAGCCCATTACTACTTCACTAATCTTGCAAACAAACGGGTTATGCAAAAGCCTGACAGTGTTTTATTTCTATTTATGAATTGCCTTTCCAAGCCCATCAGCATTGGTTTTTTTGCCTTTGCTCTCCAATTAAGCAGATACTGCCTGGTGTTCGATATGCCTGAAACCGAAACAGTAGAAGGCGTACGAATCGTGTTTTATCATGGATGGGGTAAGATTGTCGAAGCACTGTGGGCACTTACATTCGCTTATGCACTATATCGCCTGGTTGATATTATCGAACATTACCTGTTCAGGATGGTTTCTAAAACTGAAAACAAGCTTGATGATATGCTTGTACCGGTGGTCAGGAAATCATTGAGAATTTCTATCGCTATTATTGCAGTTCTCTTGATAGCCGAAAATATTTTTCAAGCAGATATAAAATCATTGATTCTCGGTGCCGGTGTGGGCGGCATTGCAATTGCTTTGGCAGCTAAAGATACAATTGCAAATTTCTTTGGATCGGTAACCATATTTGCAGATAAACCATTTCAAATTGACGAGCTTATATGCGTTGGCGATCATCTGGGGGTAGTTGAAGAGGTTGGATTTAGAAGCACAAAGCTGCGCACTCTGGAAGGCCAGCAGATTATTATTCCAAATAACACAGTGGCAAATGCGGATATTAAAAATATTACAAGAAGGCCTTTTATTCGCAGGAGTTTTTCTATAACTATTACCTATGACAGCGGATTTGATAAGACTCAAAGAGCGGCGGAGATAATCAAAGATGTTCTTGCCTCGGTCATCGAAGTAAATCAGCTTGAAGATAAGCCGCCTAGAGTTTATTTTGATGAGTTCGGCAGTCATAGTCTTGATATTTATGTTTCCTATTGGTTTGTGCCAGCGGATTGGTGGATTTATAAGGAAGTCAGCGAGAGAATCAATTTCGAAATATTGAAGCGTTTTAATAATGAGAACATCGAGTTTGCGTTCCCAACTCAAACATTGTATTTAAAGAAAGATGATCAACAGTTAAATGTTTAAAACAGACCCGGCCAAGCTTACTAAGCACGAGCGAAAAAGGAGTATGAACTTCCTTATCGCTTCATCGGTTTTTGCAGTAATAGGCAACCTATGTATAAGCGGCAATGTGTTGAATCTTTTCGCAATCAAAGTTGGTGCAAATGAATTGTGGCTTGGCATCTTGAATTTTGCTTTTACGGCGCCGTTTATTTTCGGCATACTGAGCATGAACCTTCTTGAAAGCCTGGGTAAAAGGAAAATTCTTTACAGGTGGTTTTCTGTTTCATCCATTTTTGTTCTTCCATTGATTTTCCTGCCGTTTCTTTATGACAAGATAGAAGTCAAATATTTACTTTTGATCATGGCGGTCAGCTTATTTTTAAAGACTACCACTTCTTCATTTGGCATGACCGGCTGGTTTCCTTTGCTGCAGGATATCGTTCCAGAGAGGGTAACGGGGAAATTTTTCGGCAGGCTAAGGACATTCTGGCAAAGCGGTGCTTTCATCTTTTTTATTGCTGTTTCGGTGTTTCTTGGAAAAGAAAATCCGTGGTGGAAGTTCATGCTTCTGTTTGCAATTTCTTTTTTCGCCATTATATTAAGAGCGGCGATGATTTTTCCTGTGTCGGATAAAAGCGAGTTGTTCACGGCAAAACCGAAACTGAAAATCAGAAGCAAGTTAAAAGAAGTTTTAAAACATAGAGATGCTCAAATACTGACTTTGTATTTTGTGATTTATAATGTTTCATATTTTGCGGCCAGGCCTTTTATTGTCAAGATGATAAAAAACGCAGGCTACAGTGACGGTTTTGTTATTGCAGCGACATCGATGCTTAGTTTGGGTGCGATAATTTCGATGCAGTTCTGGGGCAAGTTAGCAGATAAGTTTGGAAACAGGTCACTTTTTACGATCACGCATCTGGGCATGTTTGCTACTATGCTTTTCTGGATTTTCTTTGAAAAAGGAACTTTCGGTGCTGTCCTTGTGTTTGTCTTGTTTCTGGCAGGGAGTATTTTTAACAGCGGCAACAGCATCGCTCAAACGAGATATCTTTTCCATATGGTTCCAAAGAATAAACAATATTTTATCGTTATCATTAATACTTTGAATGTTTCGGCATGGTCGCTTGGCCCTTTGCTGGCGGGTGGTTTTTTGCATGTCAGCGGCGATTTGGAATTTTCCGCAGGTTTTATGGAAATGAATAATTATCATCTTCTTTTTATTGTCAATGCACTGTGCTTTTTGATACCGCATTATCTTAGACGGTATATGATACTCGAAGGCGACGCTTCTACCCGGGAGGTGGCGGTGATCCTTAGCAGACCGATCAAGTCTGTTTTTGGGCCAATGTTTAATATAAGGAGCAATAAACGGCGGTAAAATTATTTAAAAAACTTGACCGGTGCCAATAAAATGATATTATTCTGGTTTGGCGGATGTGGCGGAACTGGCAGACGCGCAGGCTTCAGGTGCCTGTGGGCTTCGGCCCGTGGAGGTTCGAATCCTCTCATCCGCATTTTTCATACCTGTTTTGACCAATGCAGTTAGTTGTTTGCACTAACGAAAAAATAGATAAATGCCGAAATATTATTAAGTCAGTAATTATTTTTTTTAACGGCACTATATTATGTTGGATACAGCATTTGATTTCGAGTCACTTGCAGCTTACCTGGATTGGCGGGTACTTGTTATTCCCGGGGTTGTGCTGGTTGTTTTGGGACTTTTTTTGTGGCTGGCCGGTTCGGCTAAATACAGGTTTTTTGCGGCATTATTCTTTGCGTTAACCGGTTTTATTATCAGTTACTACTTCAAATTCAGCGTCATAGCAACAGCGGTTCTTACAATTTTGGGCTTTGCTGCGGGATTTCTTATAAGCAAAAAGGCAATTGCTGTGGCAGCAGGGGTTACGATTTTTTTGGTATCGATCTTTTTGATTTATAGCCTGGGGGTGCAGGATGAACCGGTGGGGAACAATTTTGAAGTTACTTTGGAAGAGAAAGTCTCCTTTAGTGAATCTTTAGAAAAGCTCAGAGAATTTGCAGATTTCGCTCTCATGGAAAGTATGCTTTTTTTAAAAAGTTTATATGACAAAAACTTATTAATTGCCGTCGGGGCGGGTGTTTTTGCTATTATTTTCGGACTATTTTTCCCAAAGATCATCACAGCTTTGCTTTTCAGTTTCTGGGGAATCGTTTTAATTGGCATTGGAATGATGTTACTTTTGTTTTTCAAAGGCAGCGATGCTGTAACGAGAATAAGTGAAAATACAAATTTTTATCTTACAATTGCAGGCGGGATGCTGCTGCTTGGTTTTTTGATGCAGTTGTTTCTGTGCCCGGCTAAGATCAAAAAACAAAGACAGGCGGAAAATGAAACTCAAGATGAAAATGGAGATCAAGAATGATAGATTTTTTTGGTTTATTGGCTCAAACCGGTCAAACCGGCGGCAATGAAAGCATTGTACCGCTTGATTTTATATGGGAACAGATAACGGAATTGAACTGGATACAGGCAGTTATCGCTATATCGTTTGGTGCGGTTTACCTGCTTTACGGCTGTAAAATTTTTCGAATTTTGGTAGTTATCGCATTTAGCTTGCTTGGTATGGCGACGGGGGTAGTTCTTGGCGGTTTGTCGTCCGATACTCAATGGCAAATATGGGGCGGAGTGTTAGGAGCTTTGGTACTTGGCGGGCTTTCTATTCCTTTGATGAAATGGGCGGTAAGTTTGCTTGGAGCGATCGCTGGGGGGGTTTTGACGGCGGCTGCGTGGTATGCGCTAGGATTGCCTGAAAACTATTTGATCATTGCCGGTGCGCTTATCGGTGTAATTGCCGGTGGGATGATGTCGTTTATAATTTTTGATGCGGCTGTGGTGCTTTTTACAAGTTTAGGCGGGGGAAGTTTGGTTCTTATCGGAATATTGGCACTTTTGAGGCTTTATGAACCGACAAGCACTAGCGTTCACAGCTGGGTTTATGAGTACAAGTGGTTTTTGCCTTTGGGATTGGCGATGATGACAATTTTAGGGGTCTTGATTCAAAACCGTATAGGGTTTAAAGCTAAGTCTGAATAAAATTAAAACATGTGGTTTAATTAAGTGAAGTATCCGAATACCCGATACTTAGATGTACGAAAAGTTTAGTTATTAAGTAACAGGATGTGAAAATGAGATATTCGGGAGATGTGTTAGTAGCAGAGGATAATCCTTCGAATCAGATGCTAATAAAGCTTCTACTGGGTAAAATGGGGTTCGAGGCAACTATCGCCGATGACGGGCAGATCGCGGTTGATGTTTTTGACAGTAAACCGTTTCGCCTGGTGCTGATGGATATGATGATGCCCAATATGAACGGTTATGAAGCGACCAGGACCTTGCGTCAGAGAGGCGTAGATGTTCCGATAATAGCGGTTACCGCTAACGCGATGGCTGGCGACAGGGAAAAATGTCTCGAGGCAGGCTGTGATGAATATGTTGCCAAACCGATAACCAAAAATAACCTTGAAAATGCAATCGCTAAATTTTTACAATCAGAAGACGGCCAAGCCCTGGTCATTGACGAGCCGAAAAGCGAAATTAACAGTGACAGTGAACCGATAGTTTCTGAGCTTGGTGATGATCCGGATCTTTCTGTAGTAGCTGAGATGTTTGTAGAAAGGCTTGGTGATATCCTGGAAAATATCAAGAAGGCACTTGATAGTTGTGATCTTGCCCAGCTTAAAGATTTGTTCCATGAGATAAAAGGGGCCGGTGGAAGTGCGGGCTTTCCTATCCTGACGGAAAGGTCTGCTTATATCGAATCACTGGTAAAAACTCAAAAGACAGAAGAAATGAAAATCGCGATTGAAGATTTTTTCAATATCTGCAAGCGAGTTCATGCCAAGGAGCCGGTGGGATAATTCAAGGCTGACAAACTTTACAGGGCCTTTTATCTTTTTCGGTCGCTTCTCCTTTTGATTTGTACCTTACGAGGTTTTCTTTTGCAATACTAGTTATGCAGCGGCAATCTGACTTATGGAAAACCTTACTGTTTTTTGAACCGCAAAATTCAATTCTTTCAATTCTATCATCTTTCTCAGGCTGTTGATCGTTTTCTATTTTTTTTGCATACCCTTTAGAAATGAGCAAATAGGCTAAGTTTTTTCCATCAAAAAGAACGTCTGCTTTGATCGCAAATGCGTTATCTGCTCGTCGCATGTTTCTAAGCTCCACAGCTTTGGCGGAGTTTAAAGTTTCCAGAATGAAAGTTTTGATGTCGTCATTGGGGTCTTTTGTTTCGATTGGTGTTATGTTATCTATTATGACAGCTATTTCCTGGCCGATTATCGGCGGAAAATCATTTATATCACATATAAAGCCGCAATAGCCTTCAAGTGGATTATCAGTAATGTTTTGGGCGAGAGCATTACCGTATGTTTGGGGAGTTTGGGCATTAACTAAAGAGGCAATAAACGAAATTGCCAGGGTGAACATGTAAACTTTTTTGGCCATAAGTCCTCCTGTTATCTTAGTAAAAGCTGATATTAAATAAACACATTCGGCTGTTAAACGCAAAAAAAATCTTAAAAAATTGCTTTATTTTGACAAAAAAAGTTTAAATGCGAAAACACGTATATCCATATTCTGCAAGACTTTACAAACATGAAAGGTTGCCGGCTGGCTATGCTATCACATAAAAAAGTTGCCTGGCAGTCCGTGATGTACTATAATTTTCGTTATGCATTACACCCATGGATTGGGGGTTAAGTTCATGGAGGGGTTAATCATTTTTCTTTTTTGGCAGTGTCTGAGCGTATAAGCAAATTTTTATATCTAAGTTCTTGCCAGGGAATCGAATATGAAAATCAGAAAAATAATAAAATTGATGAATTTCTCCAGACCCGTAAATGTGATCACCAGTTGGATCGCAGCAATGGTGATTGGTTTCTTTGTGATCCAGAGTATGGCTTTGTCCCGCGGTGATATTCCTCTGCTTAGCAGTTCTACATCTGTTTCGGGGAATGGCGAATCTTCGCAAGTACCTGTTGAAACGCCTAGAGTGGTGTTTACCAATTTGAAAGATGAATTCAAGAAGATAAAATTGAGCGAACTCAAGGAAGTTGATATTCCTTTAGAGGCCAAGAAAGAAAGATGGGTTACCGTTCGTATGCGTGTTACAGCTTATTGCCCTTGCGGCAAATGCTGCGGCAAATTTTCTGATGGCAAAACTGCAAACGGTCATCATATTCGTTGGGGTGATAGGTTTGTTGCTGCTCCGAAATATATTCCGTTCGGTACGGAGATGAGAATACCGGGCTATAACCACGGGCGAACCGTTAAAGTTGCCGATCGGGGCAGAGTTATAAATGGTAACCGGCTGGATGTATTTTACAATACTCACCACACCGCCGGTAAATGGGGAGTTAAGTACCTGGATGTACAAATAAAGTACTGACTAGAGTTCTCTGTTTACAGCTAAGGCAATTTTTCCGATTTCTTCCATCACCGAAGTTAATTTTTCAGGTGTGATTGACTGTGCTCCGTCGCTCATGGCATGTTCGGGGTCGGGGTGGCATTCGACTATCAGGCCATCTGCTCCTGCTGCTATGGAGGCTTTGCACATTGCGGGGACAAGGTGTGCGTGACCTGTGCCGTGTGAAGGGTCAATTATAACCGGCAAATGGGTTTTGTCGTTGAGTTCGGGGATTATCGCAAGGGGTAAAGTATTTCTCACGTACTGTTCGAAAGTTCTTATACCGCGTTCGCAGAGGATTACATCGGGATTGCCGGCATTGATGATGTATTCAGCAGCGAGCAGGAATTCTTCCAGTGTCGCACTTAGCCCACGTTTGAGCAGTACGGGCTTTTTGGCTTTGCCTACGGCTTCCAGTAAAGGATAGTGCTGCATATTCCTGGCCCCGATTTGAAGGACATCTGAATACTGGGCGACGATTTCAACCTGTTCAACGCCTATTACTTCGGTAAAAACAGCAAGGCCGGTTTCCTGGCGAGCCTGTGCCAGCATCTTCAAGCCTTCTACACCGAGCCCCTGGAAACTGTAAGGGCTTGTACGGGGTTTGAAAGCACCGCCTCGCAGGCCGATACCGCCTGCTTTTTTTACGGCATGTGCGGTTTTAACTATTTGATCAAGATTTTCCACCGAACATGGCCCGGCAATGATAGCTACCTTTTTACCGCCAATCGGGAATTTTTCAGGTCCGACTTCTATTGCGGTCTTTGTCTGCTTTACTTCCCGCGAAGCCATCTTGTAAGGAGCAAGTATTGGGACAATGCGTTCGACCATAGGGGCATTTTCGATAGCTCCTTTGTCAACCATTCTTTTATCGCCCAGACATGCAATAACTGTTCGGTCGGTACCATAAATAACCTGATCTTTGAGTCCATAATCATGAACAAGATCGATAACATGCTGAACATGTTCCTTGCTGGCATGGGGCTTCATAACAACTATCATTTACAAACTCCTTCAAATCACTGGTAAAAGGACACTTATAACAAAATTCGACATGTTTTTTCAATAAAATAATGCAGCTAATAAAATTATCTTTGAACGTTTATATCATTATGTCTGCCATTTAAGAGCAATAACGCCAATGTTACATTACTATATATTGTGTATCCCGTGTTGTAGATGATAATTTGTAAATATTTAAAAAAGTTAAAATTCTGGTTCCAGTAATAATTGTGTTTTTAAGTCTAAAAGAGCTATTTTTGCTGACTTGAATTGCAAATCTTTATTTTAAAAGAACTTAAAAAAAATTGTTATTTTTTAAAGTTTGAAACTGCTCAGGGTCGATATCTATACTGCGATCACAAAATTGCTAAAGCAACGATCTAGCTAACATACTATATATTGTGGTTGAGGAAAGATCAAAAGACAATAAAATAGCGAACTTAAGTAATTTAATAACTTTGGAGCAATTTTAAACTATGAAATCACTAAACACCAAAACTGAAAACCTCGATATCAACGCAAATAATGAGGATTTTGTAATGGAAATGGACCTTTCGAGTGATCTTTTAGCTGAGGAAATACTGGAAAATATGAATTCCACCCCTCTGGGTCAGATTTTGAAGAGAATTGCATCCCTGCCTGAAGTCAGGCAAAAAAAGGTACTTAATCTTCGACAACAGATTTGCGCAGGCTCATATAACGAAAATCAATATATAGATAACGTTTTGGAAAAGGTTTTTGAGGAAATTTAACTTTTTGTTGGAGTTTTTCCAACGCTTCTTTGATTTCAGCCTGAAAATACAGTCATTACAGAGGCTCACAATCCCAAAATATGATCTTATCAAATTAAGCAGTTTGCTTAAATGATATGGGGATATTCCTTATACGGAAGTCTTTAGATTTGCTGTACGATTAATTTCAAAGAATTAATTGTAAATATTTATTTAACAGTGTTTTAAGATGCCCCAAAAAAAACGTAAACAACCGCTGGAAAAAAAAACAAACGCAGATACTAAGGATAGATTGCTCGAGTCTGAAATTTTTGGTCAGCAGAGGGTGGTTATTGAACATCTTGGGCCGCAAATCGATAAGGGAAAGATTCCCATCAAGAGAGTGGTTGGAGAGAAAGTTGATGTTAAAGCACATATTTTTTCCGACGGCCACGATAAAATAAGGGCTCAGCTGCTTTATAAAGCTAAGGGGGATAAAAAGTTTTCCTCCAAAGATATGGAGCTTAACGTCAACGATGAGTGGCATAGCCAATTTGATATCACCAAGTTTGAAACCTATTACTACAGCGTTGAAGCGTGGATTGACCGGTTTGCAACATGGCGAGCGGACCTTTCCAAGAAAGTTCAGGCAGAGCAGAAAGTTGATATTGATCTGCTTATAGGGGCTGATTTGATTGCTAAAGCCGCAAAAAAGGCAAGAGGCAAAAACAAAGAGAAAATTATTTCTTTTGAAAAGGATATCAGGGAAAATTCTGACAACGATCAGGGGGTTAAAACAGCACTGAGTAATGAGTTGCAGGAACTGATGGTAAATTATGCGGACAAATCCTTTTCTGTGAAATACCCGTTAGACCTGTCTGTAAATGTAAATAGAGAAAAGGCATTGTTTAGCAGCTGGTATGAACTTTTTCCCCGGTCAACGGGTGATGGTACTGAACATGGAACTTTTGCCGATTGCAAGAAATTGCTGGGGGATATAAAGAAAATGGGTTTTGATGTTGTTTATCTGCCGCCGATACACCCGATAGGAAAAATCAACCGCAAGGGGAAAAACAATTCTAAAGAAAGTACGCCTGAAGACCCCGGCAGCCCTTGGGCGATTGGTTCTGATGAGGGCGGCCATAAATCAATTCATTCTGAGCTTGGGACTTTGGATGATTTTGAGGATTTTGTAAAATCTGCCAAAGAGCATGATTTGGAAGTGGCTTTGGATATCGCTTTTCAATGCGCACCTGATCATCCTTATGTTAAAGAACATCCGCAGTGGTTTAAGTGGCGTCCGGATGACACAGTACAATATGCTGAAAATCCGCCAAAGAAATATGAAGATATTTTGCCTTTGAATTTTGAAACTGACGATTGGAAAAATCTGTGGGAAGAACTCAAAAGCGTTTTCGATTTCTGGATAGATAAAGGCGTTCGGATATTCAGGGTTGATAATCCACATACCAAACCGTTTACTTTCTGGGGATGGGTGATAAGTGAAATAAAGAAAGAAAATCCGGATACTATCTTTCTTGCCGAGGCGTTTACCAGGCCAAAACTAATGGGCAGGCTCGCCAAACTTGGATTCGATCAATCATATACATATTTTACCTGGAGAAATACAAAGCAGGAACTCGAAGAGTATCTTACAACTTTAACTCAAACCGAACTCGCAGAATATTTCAGACCAAATTTCTGGCCTAACACCCCGGATATATTGCCCCAGTACATACAGTATGCTCAGAGACCCGGTTTTATAATTCGGCTGATACTGGCGGGGACGCTTTCGCCAAGCTACGGAATTTACGGGCCTGCTTATGAATTGTGCGTTTCGGACGCGATTGAAGGTAAAGAGGAATACTTAGATTCAGAAAAATATGAAATCAAAGATTGGGACAGACAACAGCCGGGAAATATAAGGGCGGTTATCGAAAGAGTAAACCGGATCCGTCGCGAAAACCAGTCCCTTCAGAACCTCCGGAATTTGAAGTTTTGTAAGATAGATAATAATATGATGATCGCTTATGCTAAGACAACCGATGATCTTTCGGAGATTACGATTACGGTGGTAAATCTCGATCCGTACCATAAGCATTGGGCTATGCTGCATCTGCCCCTTGAAGAACTTGGTATCGATACTGAAGGGCCGTACCTGCTTTACGATCTTTTGAGCAATGACAAGTATATATGGCAGGGAAGTCCAAATTTTATAGAGCTGGACCCGACGGTCATGCCCGCCCATATACTGAAAGTTCATAAACATTTGCGACGCGAACATGATTTTGATTATTTTATGTAGAGGAAGAAAGTGCCTGCAAAAGAAAGTATAACTTCAACGCCTCTTTGGTATAAGGATGCTGTCATCTATGAATTGCATGTGAAATCGTTTTATGACAGCAATGGTGATGGGATTGGTGACTTTCCCGGGCTGATTCAGAAACTTGATTATCTTAAAGAGCTGGGCGTTACCGCGATATGGCTGCTGCCGTTTTATCCTTCACCGCAGAAAGATGATGGTTATGATATTCAGGATTATTATGATGTTCATCCAGATTACGGAACGCTGAATGATTTTCGAAAGTTGTTAAGAGAGGCACACAAGCGTGGTATGAAGGTAATTACCGAACTTGTGATAAATCATACTTCCGACCAGCATGAATGGTTTCAAAAGTCAAGGCAGACAAAACCGGGCACTCAATGGCATGATTATTATGTATGGAGTGATAATCCGGATAAGTATAAAGAAGCCAGGGTAATATTCAGCGATTTTGAACAGTCCAACTGGGCGTGGGATAAAGTAAAGCAGTCTTATTACTGGCACCGATTTTACAGCCATCAGCCGGATCTGAATTTTGAAAATCCACAGGTTCAAAAACAAATTCTGAAGGTTTTGGATTTTTGGCTTGGCATGGGAGTTGATGGATTGCGGCTTGACGCGGTTCCGTATCTTTATGAACAGGAAGGAACAAATTGTGAGAATCTGAAGGAAACTCACGATTTTTTGAAACGTTTGCGTGCGCATATTGACAAGAAATATAAAAACAGGATGCTGCTTGCAGAGGCGAATCAATGGCCTGAAGATGCAGCGGAGTATTTCGGCGACGGTGATGAATGTCATATGGCGTTTCATTTTCCTGTAATGCCGAGATTGTTTATGTCGGTACAGCTTGAGGATAGATTTCCGATAGTTAACATGATCGAACAAAGCCAGGACATTCCGGAAACATGTCAGTGGACGATGTTTTTGCGGAATCATGATGAGCTTACGCTTGAGATGGTAACGGATGAAGAACGTGATTATATGTACAGGGCGTTTGCGAAAGATCCGAAGGCCAGGATCAATGTTGGAATCCGCAGAAGGTTAGCGCCGCTTTTGGATAACAACCGCCGAAAAATCGAATTGTTGAATTTTTTATTGCTTTCGCTGCCGGGCACTCCTGTGATTTACTACGGCGATGAGGTCGGTATGGGTGATAATTATTATCTCGGCGATCGAAACGGTGTACGTACTCCTATGCAGTGGAGTCCTGATAGAAACGCAGGATTTTCGAAAGCGAATCCACAGCAGCTTTTTTTGCCTGTGGTGATTGATTTCCAATATCATTATACTTCTGTTAACGTTGAAAGCCAGTTGTCGAATGTATCGTCTTTGCTGTGGTTTATGCGAAGACTTATCAGCACTCGCAACAGGTTCAAGGCACTCGGTAGAGGAAGTATTGATTTTATTCAAACGAGTAATAATCATATTCTTTGTTTTGTGAGAAAATTCGAAGATGAGTATATACTTGTTGTTGCAAATCTTTCGCGTTTTTGTCAAATTGCCAATATCGCTTTGACTGAATATAAAGGCTGGATGCTGGAGGAAGTTTTCGGCGGCAATCCGTTCCCTGTGGTTGATGATCGTCCTTATGTGCTTTCTCTGGGCCCGCACAATACATACTGGTTTACCATGAAAAAACAAAAAGAGGCCATCGATTATAAAAGTAAATTGCCGTTTGTAAAGACAGATCGCGTGTGGGGTGAAATCTCAAGGGACGGTTTTTACCGGGAAATTAATAGTGTGCTGCCATTTTATCTGCAGAAATGTCGATGGTTCGGGGGCAAAGGCAAGCAAATTCGGTCAACTTCTGTTATCGATAATGTTCCAAGTACAAAAGAAAAACAGACCTGTCATTTGTTGCTGGTGGAGGTTGCGTATCGAAATGGGCAAAGTGAAACTTATTTGCTGCCGGTTTCGTTTGCCGCAGGTCAAGAGGCTTTGGATGTTTCCAGGCATTATCCTCAAAGTATAATTTGTGAAGCCAATCTGGGTGGTGAAGAGGGAGTAATTTACGATAGTGTTTATGATCCTAAATTCCGCGAAGATCTGCTGCAAATAATTTTAGACAAAAGGACAATTAAAAGCGGCCAAAACAAGTTGACAGGCAGCAGAACCGATAACCTGGAAAAATCTGATGAAAAATTGACATCTGAAGTTTTGAAAGGTGAACAAAGCAATACTTCAATTCTCTATGGTAACAAATACTTTTTCAAGCTGTATCGCAGATCGCAAAGCGGCACAAATCCTGACGCTGAAATATCGAAATATTTGACAGAACAAACAGATTTCGATAAATTTCCGGCTTTTGTCGGAACATTGGACTGGCAACATAAAAATCTTGAAAAATATTCCATAGGTTTGTTGCTTGAAAAAGTTCCAAATGAAAGTGACGCATGGATATATACGCTTGATTCTGTCGCTCGTTTTTTAACTGCTGCGACGGCAAACAAGGAAAGTCTCAAAGATGCAATCAAGCCGAAGGTAACCAATACAATTTCTTTGGATGAAATCACTGAGCCTGTTGTTGATTTACTTGGCCCATTGTTTATGGAAATGGTTTCTTTGCTTGGCAAACGCACTGCCCAACTGCATTTGGCACTATCTACGTTGAAACAAGATAAAGAAATTGCCCCTGAGCCATTTTCGCTTCATTATCAGAAATCGATTTATCAGTCGATGCGTTTATTGACTCTTGAAGTTTTTGCAAATCTTCATAGCAATATGAGCGAACTTAGCGAGGAAGTAGCTGGGCAGTCACAGGAGATTCTTAGTTCTAAAAATGATATTATAAAGAGATTTAGAAGTTTGACTTCTCACAAGATATCTTCTATGAAGATTCGGATTCATGGCGATTACCACCTGGGGCAAGTTTTATATACAGGTAATGATTTTATAATAATCGATTTCGAGGGTGAACCGGCAAGGCCGATTAGCCACAGGCGGTTGAAGCATTCTCCGCTTCGCGATTTAGCAGGAATGATACGCTCGTTCCATTATGCGGCATTTGGAGCAGTGATTCTTCGCCCGGTTTTACAAACTGCTCAGCCGGAGGAACTCCATTCGCTTGCCGATATCTGGTACAGTTATGTTTCTGCGGTTTTTTTGAACTCTTATCTTGAAACTGCGGGCAAAGCTGATTTTTTACCCGCTAATAAGAAAGATTTCGAGATGTTGATGGGAGCTTTTTTGCTGGAAAAATCAATTTATGAAATTGGTTATGAACTTAACAACCGCCCTGACTGGGTTAGTATACCGTTGAGAGGTGTTCAACAATTATTAAAAGGAAGAACCTGACATGGGTAATAAAAAAAATATAGTTGAAGATTTTACATTGATAACAGATCATGATATTTACCTTTTCAAACAAGGTACTCATCTGCGTTTATATGAAAAGCTTGGTGCTCATGTGATTGATAATCACGGCTTGCTGGGGACATATTTTGCGGTATGGGCTCCGAATGCAAAATATGTTTCTGTTATAGGCGATTTCAATAAATGGGATTCCGACAGCCATGCGTTAAAAGTCAGAGAGGATGGTTCGGGAATTTGGGAAGGGTTTATACCTGATATTGGTCAGGGGACGATTTATAAATATCATATAGATTCTAAATTTGAAGATTATTCCGTGGACAAAGGCGACCCGTTCGGATTTTACTGGGAACTGCCTCCGAATACCGCGTCCATGGTTTGGGATATTAGCCACACCTGGAGCGATGATGACTGGATGAATAACAGAGAGGAAATTCAAAAGATCAATGCGCCGGTAAGCATTTATGAAATGCATTTGGGCTCGTGGAAGCGCGATCCTTCCGATCCGGAAAGAGTTTTAAGCTGTGCCGAGATTGCTCCTGAACTTATCAAGTATATAAAAGATACCGGTTATACCCATGTCGAATTTTTGCCGGTGATGGAACATCCGTTCTATGGCTCGTGGGGATATCAAACAGTGGGATATTTCGCGCCATCGAGAAGATACGGCAATTGTCAGGATTTCATGGAATTGGTAGAACAGCTGCATGAAAATGATATCGGGGTTATACTTGACTGGGTACCTTCTCATTTTCCATCGGACGAATATGGCTTGGGCTATTTTGATGGGACTCATCTTTTTGAGCATTCAGACCCTAAGCAGGGTTTCCATCCTGACTGGAAAAGCTGTATTTTCAACTATGGCAGAAATGAAGTGAAATCGTTTCTGTTGAGCAGTGCATTTTTCTGGCTTGACAAGTATCATGTCGATGGGATAAGGGTTGATGCGGTTGCGTCGATGCTGTATCTTGACTATTCACGCGAAGAGGGGCAATGGGTGCCGAATAAATTTGGCGGACGTGAAAACCTTGAAGCGATAGATTTTTTAAAGCAATTCAACTACTGGGTTCATAAAGAATTTCCTGGGATATATACAATCGCAGAGGAATCAACATCCTGGCCAATGGTCAGCAGGATGGTTGATGTCGGTGGGCTTGGTTTCAGCATGAAATGGAATATGGGCTGGATGAATGATACGCTTGAATATTTCAGCAAATATCCGATTCATCGAAAATACCATCAAAATAAGCTTAGCTTTTCTATCTGGTATGCGTTTTCAGAAAATTTCGTGCTTGCCCTTTCACATGATGAAGTGGTACATGGCAAGGGTTCGCTGATCCGTAAAATGCCGGGCGATGATTGGCAGAAATTTGCAAACATGCGATTGCTTTTGGGATACATGTTTACCCACCCGGGCAAAAAGCTGATGTTCATGGGAGACGAGTTCGCGCAATTTAAAGAATGGAACCATAACAGCAGTCTCGATTGGCACCTTTTAAATGAAAAGAACAATGGGAATATTAAAAAATGGGTCAGCGATTTGAATAAACTTTATAAATCTGAACCCGTTTTGTATGAACTTGATTTCGATGCGAAAGGATTCGAATGGATAGATTTCCATGATGCCGAAAACAGTGTAACGAGTTTTCTCAGGCGAGGCCATAACATCAAAGATGTTTTCGCGGTGGTCTGCAATTTTACTCCAGCACCCAGGTACAACTATCGTGTGGGAGTTCCCGAAGGTGGTTTCTGGAAAGAAATTTTAAACAGCGACGCAAAAGAGTACGGCGGAAGCGGACACGGTAACGTGGGCGGAGTTGAGGCGTCGCCAGTTTCTTTTTATGGGAAATTTGATCACTCGTTATCGATAACTTTGCCGCCTCTTGGGATACTTATTTTTAAACATGAGGAATCTTGATGATACCCGGATCAAATTACATCGAACCAGATAAATGCAGCTTTACCGTTTGGGCTCCAAATTCGAAAAATGTAAAAGTTGTAATCGAAGATAGCGGAAAAGAGATTGAGCTTGATAAAAAGGATTTCGGCTATTGGCATAAAAAAATTGAAAGTCTTAGTCCGGGTACTAAATATTTTTATTTATTAGATGATAAAACAAAAAGGCCCGACCCTGCTTCAAAGTTCCAACCCGATGGCGTGCATGGTCCAAGCCAGGTCATCGACCACAATTTTCGATGGCAGGATGACAATTGGCAAGGTATCAACCTGAAAGATATGATCATTTATGAGCTGCATGTCGGGACCTTTAGTGAAGAAGGAAATTTTGACGGTGTTTTGGAGCATCTTGCTAAATTAAAAGACATAGGCATAAACGCGATAGAATTGATGCCGGTTGCTCAGTTTCCAGGAAGTAGAAATTGGGGCTACGATGGTGCGTATCCTTATGCAGTTCAGAATTCTTATGGCGGCCCGGAAGCTTTGAAACGATTAGTAAACGGATGCCATGAAAATGATGTCTCGGTAATTCTTGACGTTGTATATAACCATCTTGGTCCGGAAGGTAATTACCTGCGAGATTTCGGCCCGTATTTTACGGACAAGTATCATACCCCCTGGGGAGAGGCGGTGAATCTTGATGGTCCAAACAGCGATCATGTTCGGGAGTATTTTATTGAGAATGCTTTATACTGGCTGGATGAGTTTCATATAGACGCTTTACGGCTTGACGCTTTACATGCTATTTATGATATGAAAGCAAAGAATTTTGTAGAAGAGCTAAGCGAGAGAGTTGAGAGTTTTTCTCGCAATGCCGGGCGTAAATTTTATTTAATCGGCGAAAGTGATCTTAACAATACCCGGTACATTTTACCTCGACCGGAAAATGGTTATGGGCTTGACAGCCAATGGTGCGATGATTTCCACCACAGCGTCCATGCACTTGTTACCGGCGAAGAGAACGGTTATTATAAGGATTTCGGTAAGTTAGAGGACTTTGAAAAATCGTTTACTCAGGGGTACGTTTATTCCGGTCAATATTCCAGTTTTCGCAAGCATCGCCATGGAAACAGTTCGAAAAAATTGCCCGCTGAGAGATTTATGGTATTCACGCAGAATCACGACCAGATAGGAAACCGAATGCAGGGCGAAAGAATTTCATCGCTTGTTGATTTAGAAGCGTACAAGCTTTGTGAAGCTGCGATGATTTTATCGCCTTATGTTCCCATGCTGTTTATGGGACAGGAATATGCAGAAGAAAACCCTTTTCAGTATTTTGTAAGCCATAATGATCAGCAGCTGGTAGAAGCAGTTAGAAACGGCAGAGCCGATGAATTTAAGGCTTTTAACTGGAAAGGTAAAATACCGGACCCGCAAAGCGAAGTGACTTTTAAAAATTCTAAGCTCAAATGGCAAACAAGAAATGAAAATACTCATAAAGCGATACTGGACTTTCACCGTGAGTTGATTTCTTTCAGGAAAGAGTTTGAAAATTTTACAAGCAAAGAAAACATCATTACAAAAATTGTTTCTGAAAATATCCTGTTGATTGACAGGCTGATTGATAAAAGGGAATTGCTGTATGTACTCAATTTTAGTAATGAGCGTCAGCAATTTTTGCTTGAAGATGATTATGCCGGTTGGATAAAGGTGATCGATTCAGCTGATAAAAAATGGGCAGGACCCGGAATGAAACTCCCAGCCACAATAGAAAAGTCACAGCAGCTTGAGGCTATTGCGTGGAATTTTGCCCTGTTTGAAAAAATCAAAATATGTAAAGATCAGCAGCTTTGAGGCAGTCAATGCGAATACCTACAGCAACTTACAGATTGCAGTTCAACAGTTCTTTTGGATTCAAGGACGCTAGAAATATTCTTGGCTATTTGCATAACCTTGGAATTACAGATGTATATGCAAGCCCGATTTTCAAAGCTGTTAAAGGAAGTACTCATGGATATGATGTTGTTGACCCGAACAAGCTCAATGAAGAGCTTGGCAGCGAGTCATATTTTGAAGATTTGATGCGGGAAAAAGAGCGTCTCAACATGGGATGGATTCAAGATATTGTCCCTAATCACATGGCATTTGACAGCGAGAACAAGATGCTGATGGATGTACTTGAATACGGCAATAAAAGTCGTTTTTATGATTTTTTTGATATTGCATGGGACCATCCCGACACAGAGCTTAGCGGCAAAGTGATGGTGCCCATTCTTGGAAGATATTTTGAAACTGCTCTTGCCGATAGTAAAATTCAGCTTGATATTGATCAAAACGGCTTTTATGTCAAATATTATGATCACCAGCTTCCGTTGGCAGTTTCTACATATTCGCAAATATTTAAAATTTTTATATCCGAAAATGCTCTTGATGATGACCAGAAACGACAAATCGAAAATCTGGCGAATCAATTCGATGAATACGCAGAGATGCCTTTTAGTGAGCAACGCAATGAGATTATTAAAAAGTCGAAAGAACAATTGCGGCAACTATCTGAAGGTGAATTGAATAGCTGTTTTTCAAAAACAATTGATTTTTACAACGGCGAAAATTCCTTTTTGCATTCGTTGCTCGATCAGCAGTATTTTAAATTAACCTTTTGGAAAAGAGCAAGTAAAAATATCAATTATCGCAGGTTCTTTTATCTCAATGATTTCATAAGTATGCGGGCAGATAAGAATGAAGTATTTGAGTACACACATCAATTAGTTTTGAAATATGTTAAAAACGGATATTTTTCCGGGCTCAGGATTGATCATATAGATGGATTGAGTGATCCGCAACGTTATCTGGAGTTATTAAGAGAGGCCGCGGGCGATAAGTATATTGTTGTTGAAAAGATTTTGCAGGAGGGAGAAAATTTACCGAAGGATTGGCCGATTGAAGGTACTACCGGATATGAGTTCGCAGACCATGTGAATAAATTATTTTGCTGTAAAGATAATGAGCAATATTTCGATAAACTTTACGAGAATATCGCAGGGCCATTACCGGATGCTTTAGAACTGGTGTATGAGAAGAAAAAAGATATTATTCAAAAATTTATGATCGGCGACGTAAAATATTTAACTTATCTTTATGAAGGTTGCGAATTAGTAAATGAATTCGAAACTTTAGACATTCAGGAAAGTTTGATAGAAATAATAAGCTCTTTCGGCATTTACAGAACCTATGTTACATTTGATAAACAAAATGAATTTGATAAAAAGATCATTCGCGAAGCTGTAGAATTTGCAATCGAGAAAAATCCTAAGCTGAAAGATCAAATAGAATTAATTTGTAATATTTTGCTGGTGAATATAGAAGTTGAATCTGATAGCGAAAAAAATATACAAAAGTTTATTCAAAAATTTCAGCAGCTTACCAGCCCTGCCATGGCAAAGGGCTTTGAGGATACTTTTCTTTACAGTTATAATAAATTTACAAGTCTTAATGAAGTCGGTTCATGGCCTGATACGTTTGGAATTACAATGGATCAGTTTGATGATTTCAATCGTGAAAGGTTTGCAAACTGGAAAAGGACTCTTAATGCTACCAGCACACACGATACTAAAAGAGGTGAAGATGTCCGGGCCAGGCTGAATGTTCTCTCAGAAATGCCCCAGTTATGGCAGGAAAAAGTTTATAATTGGATCAATATCAATCAGGATTTAAAGAAAGATTCTGCACCGGATCAAAACGATCAATACCTTCTCTATCAAACGATGATTGGCGCTGTTGGCTTCGAACAAAATGAATACGAAAATTTCAAGCAAAGGCTAAAGCGATATTTTATAAAAGCGATAAGAGAAGCCAAAACGCATACAAACTGGATTGAACCTAATGAGCAATATGAATCAGGATGCTGCGAATTCATTGAGAAACTTTTCGATTATGAAGGCGGGTTCTGGAAAGATTTTGAGCAGTTTCAAAGATATGTTTCTAAATTTGGGATATGTAATTCGCTGTCACAACTGTTGATAAAAATGGCAAGCGTCGGAATACCGGATTTCTACCAGGGAAGCGAGCTATGGGATTTGAACCTGGTCGATCCTGATAATCGCAGAGCAGTTGATTTCGATATCAGGAAGCAAATGTTAAATCAAATTGAATCGGATAGCAGTGTTGATTTTCTCAAAGAGCTTTTTGAAAATCCGGAAGATGGCAAAATTAAGCTGTGGATAACACATAAATTGCTAAAGGCTCGATCAGATCATGAAGACCTGTTTCAAAATGGAGAGTATTTGCCTGTTAAGGTTTACGGCATCAATCAGGCAAATATCATTTCATTTGCGCGCAAATTGAATGATGTTACCGCTATTGTTTTAGCAGGCAGATTTTTTGCATCCTTATCAGAGGAACAACTGCATTCAGGAGCAGCTATATGGCAAGACACTTATATAGAAGTTCCGGAAAATAAATCCAATAATTGGAGAAATGTTTTAACTGATGAAATTGTAACTTCAGAAGGTCACATCGAAACAGCCAAAGCTTTTAAAACTTTGCCTTTGGCACTGCTGATATCTAATTGAACTAATCTCTGCCAAACAATTTTGTCAGCTCTAACAGATTATTTGCAGTTTTCCTGTCAAACTGCCCCGCCTCCAACCGCCATAACCAGTTACCTTTCTCCGAAGCGGGCTTATTCATCCGGGCAGATTCCGGCAGATTCAAAATATCCTGCATAGGTATAATTGAAAGTTGTGACACTGAACCCATCGCAAGGTGAATGAAATTCCATGAGATGTTCCTCGAAGAAACATTGCTGCCGATATACCGGTTCAAGCTCTTTTTAACCTGCTTGCTCGCTTCAGCCAAAAACCAACCCCTGGTCGTATTGTTATCATGCGTGCCGGTATATGCTATTGAATTTTTAACATGGTTATGCGGTATATGCGTATTGGCAGACGGATTGCCGTCAAAGCCGAACTGCAAAACTTTCATGGCTGGGAATTTAAATTTTAAAATGGTTTCCCGCACATCAGCAGTTATATATCCCAAATCTTCAGCAATGATCCCGGCAGATGGGAAATATCTCAAAAGTACCTTAAAAAATTCATCGCCGGGCCCGTCAATCCATTGGCCGTTGATTGCAGTTTTCTGATCCGCCGGTACCTGCCAGTAAGCCACGAAACCCCTGAAATGGTCTATTCGAACCATATCCTGCATATTTAAATTATGTTTTATCCGCCCCATCCACCATTTATAATTATCGCGACGATGAACTTGCCAGTCATAGATCGGATTACCCCATAGTTGGCCGGTTTCACTGAAATAATCCGGCGGCACACCGGCGATAAATTCAGCTTTTTTGTCACGATCGAGCTTGAAAAGTTCCTGATTGGCCCATACATCCGCGCTGTTATAAACAACATAAATTGGAATATCACCGATTATTTTTATTCCTTTCTGTGAACAATGATTTTTTAAAGCTTTCCATTGCTCAAAAAAAAGGTACTGATAAAAACTATGTCTGCGTATTTCATGGTCGAGCAGATTTTTCAATTTTTCGAACTGCTTGCCTTTTCTGTCCCTGATATCTTTTGGCCAATTGTTCCAGTTGCTATGCTCAAAATGTTCAATAAGGGCCATAAAAGTTGAAAAATCATCCAGCCAAAAAATGTTATCTGCTCTGAATTCTTCAAATTTTTCAAAATCTTTCTTTTGAGTAAAATTATCGAAAGCAACTTTTAAGAGATTATCTTTGAATGAATTTACCTTTGAATACTCTACGGAATTTTTTGAAAAGATCGGTAAGTTTTTCAAATCACTTTTTACAAGCAAACCATCTCTGTAGAGAAATTCAGGACTTATCAATAGCGGATTGCCTGCAAAAGCTGATCTGCAATTATACGGTGAATGACCAGCTTGCTCCGTAGTGTAATTAAGCGGAAGTATCTGCCAGTAATTCTGGCCGCATGATTCCAGCATATCCGCAAACTTATAAGCCTGGGGACCTAAATCTCCAATTCCATATTCTGACGGCAAAGACGTTATATGCAGTAAAATTCCGCTTGCTCTTTTTTTTAACATTATGTTACCTAACGATTACTCAATTACCAATTTCAAATGACCGGCCACCTGTTCAAAAAGATCAATCCATTCTTTTGCAAATTCTTCCTGGCTGCTGGCTTTGACCTTCATTTCGTGGTATTTGGCTTTACTAACATTGAAAAATTTATTTTGAGCCGATTGCAAATCCATATCCTGCACTATTTTTTCCAGAATCTCAAGTGTTCTCTCAATCGTAGTTAATTTATTTAAATCTTCGGGGTCGTCCGCAAACTCTTTCATCAATTGACTTATCTTTGCAGAAGCTTCGAACCGCAAGGTCTCCGTATCCAGTTCAAGCGATAATCTTTCTGCCTCACCTATGAGTGTTCGAAGATTGTCGGTATTTATTTGCGAAGATTTTATTTCATTACCCAGATCATGATTTATGATATATGTTGCCGATGCTGCCAAGGCCTTGGGCAAAGGCATATTCATCTTACGAAGCAGCAGCATGATCGAATGGTTCTGTTCATACAAATGTCTAAATGTTCTTTCAATCTCTTCCCATGTATCAGTCAATAATTCATAAACGATCCGACGCTGCTCATCTTTGAATAAATGCCAGATAGAATAATTTTTTCCACCATATCGTATATTCATAAGACGCAAAACTTCGCTTGTATCACCTTTGTAAAAGGCATTCTCAAGATCCTCTCTCAATTTTTTGAATTCCTCATCGGGCAATTTATGTGTCAATGCCGTAAAGAGATTATATCCGCCCATATGAAGCGTCGCAAAATCAACTTCCTGAGTTTCCTGGATAATAGTTGAATTAATGATAGCTCTTCCTGTAGCAAGTTTCTGATAACCGACAGAAGCCAATTTATAATCCTGCATGACCGCTTTATAACAATATATTTGCTGCTGTTTTTCTAAATGTTCACTGAAAATTGAACTCAAGGCAAAATGCGCACCTACTCTGTGAAGATCGATCACTATAGGTTCTATCTTTTCTTCATAAACTTTCAAAGCCTCGGCAGTTTCATCTTTATTCAAGATGTTTTTAAAATCATTTACAAGATTTTGATCTGTCAAATCCTGGTATAGCTGCATGGCACGTGAAGCATACCTTAGTACCTGGACTGCTTCGATTCCCGAAATCCGGTCGAAAAACCATCCGCAGCTTGTGTACATCAACATACCCATCCTCTGGGATTCCAGCAACTTGAGGAAAACATTCTTTTCGTCTTCTGAAAGCAATTTACCAGTTATTTTTAGAATGAACTTGTTTACATTTTCTTCACTTCGATCATTTATTGCCTCGATATATTCGTCTCTAGCCTGCCATGGATCCTGGGTAAATTGTGACATTCGCTCGCCAAAAAGTTCGCCAAGCCTGTCCCGCAAAAAATCGAGAGCATTTCTCAAAGGCTCTCTCCATTGCTGCTGGCCAGAAAGCGACTGATCACCACAGCAACCGCAGTTACTTCTCCAGCGTTCAATGCCATGAACACAACTCCATGAACTGTTTTCATGTATCATGACTTCATGAGTAGGTGGGAATTTTTCAAGGAACTCCGGATATATAGTAATCCGAGCCAGATTTTGTTTTTTTATGTGATATATGCAATACGCCAAAGCCATCTCACCGTGATTGTGATGATGACCGAACGACTCACCGTCTGTAGCGATATTTACAAGTCTTGGCCCCTGGGTTTCATTTCCAAAAGCATCGAGCAGCCGCCCAGCGAAATTTTCGCCGCTGTGTAATAATCCTCCGTATGCAACATCGTGGGAAACATCGCCGTTATAGAAAAAGATACTTATGCTTTTTCCAGATGGTAGATTATAAAGATAAGGCATATAAGTATCGATCGAACCATCTTTAACATCGGACCACTTTTTATTTCCGATCTTTCGAACTTTCTGGGCCTGCCTGGGTGCCAAAACAGTAAATTTTATTCCATGTTCAGCCAGAACTTCTAAAGTATCTGTATTTACCGCAGTTTCCGGAAGCCACATACCTTCAGGTTTGCGATTGAAAGTCTGCTCGAAATCCCTGATCCCCCAAATCACTTGAGTGTGCTTATCACGAGTATTTGCAAGAGGCAAGATCATATGATTATAAGATTGTGCCATGGCTGAACCATGGCCGGAGAATTTCTTTTTGCTTTCCTTATCTGCCTCAATTATGCTTTTGTAAACATCTAACTCATGAAGTTTTAGCCAGGAGAGCAATGTTGGACCAAAATTAAAATTCATGTTTGAATAGTTATTTACAATGTTTTTTATTTTTCGATCGGTCCCGAGAATTCTAGAAGCTGCGTTTTGCCTGTAACACTCTTCTGTTATTCTTGCGTTCCAGTCGTGAAAGGGATGGGCCGATTCCTGTATCTCTACATCTTCAAGCCATGGGTTTTCTCGAGGTGGTTGATAGAAATGTCCGTGAATGCAAATGAATTTATCCATATCATATTCCGTATTTAAAATTAAATTTAAGAACTTATTTATCTGATATTGTCTATAAATTTAGAAAATTTTCAACAAGGGTTTTGCTTAATTCTGTACATGATATCTATTCTATCGTCTTTTTTAGCAAGTTTCTTGCGAAAATTCCTGTAAACATCTAAGCAATATCCGCATTGAATTGGCCAATTTTAAGTGTAAACTTAATATCAGTAAAGGCATTATGTTGTTTATATGGAGGCCGTAATTATATGAAGTATTTCGAAATTGATGACTTACAAGAATTGATCGAACACAAAGAAAAACCTTCAATATCTCTTTATCTGCCAATGCATGCTACAGGCGATGGAATAAGACAGGATAGCATTAGAATCAGAAAAAAACTGGATCAATGCCAGGATTATTTGAGGAAACAGTTGAGTCCAAGAACCGTCGAAAAGATTCTTGAACCAGCTAGAGATTTTTCAGAATTGCCTGATTATGAGAAACATCAGGGTCCCGGGATTGCCATGTTTATATCACCGTCTTTCGCAAGATTTTTTCATCTTTCATTTGAAGTTTCTGAAAAACTTTATTTTGGAGAATATTTTTATATTTTAGAACTGTTGGATAAACTGAAATATTACAACAGCTTTTATGTTGCTGCTCTTTCTCTAAAAGAAAACAAACTTTTTAAAGCGAATTATCACAAAATTGAAGAGATAGCAGTAAAAGATATTCCCCAGGGTATCAACGATTTTCTGAAATTCGATGTAACAGAAGAACATATTCAGATGCATGCTTCACCGATTCGATCAACGGTTGGAACAGATGCTAATTTTCACGGCCAGGGAAATATTGCAGATGAAGCACAAAAAAAGAAAAACATCGGCAGATTCTACAAAGAGGTTTCTTCAGGCTTTGATAAACAATTAGGAAATGATAAAGCTCCGCTGATTCTGGCTGGCGTCCAATATGATAAAACTCAGTTTAAAGAAAACTGCGATTATAAAAACATTCTTGAAGAATCCATCAACATAGAAAATGGAACGATCAACCCTAATCAACTTCACGAGAAAGCCCGCGAATTAGCTTTGGGTTATTTTGATAAAAAAAGCGAGGATTGCCTTGAAACTTATCAAAATCAATTGGGAAATGATATAAGTGAAAGCGACCCCAGAGAAATCATAAGCGGAGCATATACAGGAAAAGTTGATACTCTGCTGACAGATGTCAATCAGACGATATGGGGCAAATTCGATGAAAATTCCATAAATGTAGATATTCATGACAACTACATCGAAGATGACGAAGACGTTGTAAACTTAGCTGCAATCTACGCAATGAAAACAAACGCAAATATCTGCACTGTGGATTCCAAAAAGATCAACATTCCTCTTGCGGCTATTTTGAGGTATTGATATCATCCGGCAGCTTTTCGAACTCAATACGGGTTTTGGGCAGTGCCTGCGGATAAGTGTCTCTTATGTATGCCAGCAGCTTTTCGCGGATTTCGCATCGTAAAGTCCAGGCGGTGGATGCATCTGTTGCACTCATGAGAGCTCTAAGTTCCACGCTGCGCTCAGTGGCATTTGTAACCTGCAGGACAGAAACTTTTTTATCCCAGTGCTCTGACGCTTCAAGAAATTCTTTCAATTTCTGCCGGACTTCATCGGTGGGAACCTCGTAATCAACATATATGTAAACTGTTCCTAAAATCTCTGATGAACTGCGCGTCCAGTTCTGGAACGGGTTATCTATAAAATATGTAATCGGAACGATTAAACGGCGAAGATCCCAAATTTTAACGACCACGTAAGTCAATGTGATTTCCTCGATGCGGCCCCATTCATTTTCTACGATAACAACGTCATCGAGCCGTATCGGCTGAGTGAAGGCGATCTGCAAACCGGCAATGAACGAGCCCAAGGTCTTTTGAGCTGCCATACCTACAACTATACCAATAATACCCGCAGAGGCAAGAATCGTCGTACCTACCTGACGTACTCTATCGAACACCATGAAACTAAGACCGATCGCTATTAAAACAACTAAAACGATAACGATTTGCCGCATAACATTGAGCTGAGTGTATAATTTTCTTGCTTTTAAATTGTCTTTGCCTGTTATATCATATCGACTAAGAATATATCGTTCTAAAACGTAAACAATTTTAATCACCAGATATGAAGACAGTAATATAAACAAAATACTGGTGATCTGCTGCATCAAAAGCTTATATTCTTCGAAAATGGCATACGGAGCAGCTATTCGAAAAAACAAAAGAACAACTATCCATTGAATAGTCCGATAGCAGTGCTTTACTATAAGATCATCCAAAAAGCCCTTGGTGAATCGCTTAACTAAATATTTTAATATCCTGTAAATGAAAAATGGCCGATCAGCCCAATAACAAGTAAAATTGCCAGATACCAGTAAATCCACTTTTCGAAAAATTCTCCATCCATCGAAATTCCTTTCACTATTTGCTAAAACCTGATGAAATCTTACCTCCTTAGAAAGTTTTTTTCAACAAATTTAACCAGTTGCCCCACAATAAACGGTATCAAACTTAGCCCAAGTATAAAAATCCACTGTGTAGTGCTTGGATGTTTAAGGCTTAGAACCTTGTTAATACCCGGAGTATAAACAACAGCTATAAGCAGAAAACTGCAAAATATCAACGCCCACCAGACATATTTATTTTTTACTATCTCATTCTTTATCAAACCCGAATCAGAGTCTCTCATGTTAAAAATATGCCACAATCTCGCAAAAGCCAGGGTTAAAAATGAAATTGTAACGGCATAGTCGAGATTTACATTAAGCCATTTGAAAGATAATGCAAATGCTGATAGAACCACTGCCGCTATGAGTAAACCATAGCCAAATACAGCACCCCAGTTTTCCTTTGTAAGTATCGGCTCTTGCGGATCCCTCGGCGGGTATTCCATCACCTTATTCGATCCTCCGCCAAGACCCAGCGCAAGTGCCGGAAAAACATCGCTGATGATATTAAGCAGCAGAATCTGCAGCGGCAAAATCGGAAGCGGAGCATTGAACAAAGATGCAATAAATACAATTAATATTTGGCTGGCATTGCCCGAAAAAAGATAGATGATGAACTTTCGTATATTTTTGAAAATGATCCTGCCCTGTTTGATTGCTTCGACAATTGATGAAAAAGAATCATCTTTCAAGACCATATCAGATGCTTCCCGCGCCACCTGCGTTCCGTGCTGACCCATCGCCACTCCGATATCGGCCTCTTGCAGACCCGGAGCATCGTTCACACCGTCACCGGTCATTGCCACAATTGCGCCATTGGATTGATGCATCTTAACCAGATTCAATTTCTGCTCAGGATTGACACGTGCAAAAACTGACGTTTCCATAAACTTGCGCTTTTGTTCTTCGCTTGCCTGATCTAAATCTTCAATATCTTTACCCTGAACTACCTGCTCATTATCTTCTTCGGCGATCTTCAGTTCTTTCGCGATATTCAAAGCGGTAGGTGCCTGATCTCCGGTAACCATAATCACTTTCAGCCCGGCATCTTTACACAAACCGATCGCACTTTTTACTTCATCTCTTATCGGGTCCATCATTCCTACAAGCCCCAGCAGCGTCAGCCCCTGATAAGGGTCCGCATCTGCTGAATCGGCTATCTTGTAAGCAACCGCCAGCACCCTCAGCCCATTACTTGCCATTTCTGTATTTTTGTTGAGCCAGCTTTCTTTCTGACTATTATCGAAATTTAATGTTTCATCTTCAGTAGCCACCTTTTGACAAACGTCAAGAACCGCTTCAGGAGCACCTTTGACCGCGACAAAAAAACCATCCT
>CAZITB010000021.1:0-29575 GCA_964542055.1 uncultured Candidatus Kuenenia sp. | reverse complement strand
ATGGCAGCGAAAATGGAAATTACCAAAAGAAAAGCAAAAGTTATCTCTGAGATCATATTTTCTCTAAATAGTTCATCCCCGAGCAATTCAACCGAACCCGATAGTGATATTTTTGAATCGATATGCGATGAAAAACTTAGCGCTCCATATTCGGCTATGCTCACAGATGAGGAGTTGCAGAAATCACTTGATCTGATAAAAACTCTTGAGGCCAGAGAAGCCAAAATATTGACAATGCGTTTCGGCCTTGATGGTAATGAACCGCTTGGGCTTAAAGAGATATCCGAAATTCTTGGTCTTACCCGCGAAAGATGCAGGCAACTTCAGAAATCAGCACTGGAAAAGCTCCGAGAGCAAATGAATTATGACTGATATAAAAAATTTATCAATTTTCTAAAAAACACTTGAACATTTTCCTATTGATTTAGTATAGTATATTAAAATAATTTAATTTAGGAGAATGGTCATGAAGAATTTCTTAAAAATTACTGCCATCGCATTTGTTTTTGCTTTTGCTGGATTGGTAGCCGGTTGCGAAGAAGAATTAACCGCTGAATCCCAGTTAAATTCAAATTCTAATGTTAAAGCTTGTGCAAGTGCTCAAACTTGTCAAAAATCATCCGAAGCTAAACTTGCTTCTTGTTCATCAGCTACCAAAACCTGTCCATTTACTGCCAATAAATGTGACAAAACTGCAAAAATTTGCCAGGAAAAGTGCCAGGATAACTGCAAAAAAGATTGTTGCACACAAAAAGATGCAAATTGCACAAAAACCTGTGCCCAGAAGTGTGAGAAATCTTGCTGCGATAAATAACAAAGTTAAAAAAGATACCTACTAAACCCGGAATTATTTTCGGGTTTTTTTTATTGCAATTCCACTGACCAGTAGGCTTCGTTAAGAAAATTTTTCCAGCTTTCGTAACGAGAATTAGATAAATGCAAATGAATTACTGGATTCCGTTTCGGTTTAACAGGCTGCTTTATAAGTTTCATTCTGGCTTGAGCCGGCGTCCTGCCGCCCTTTTTCGAATTACAATTGGTGCATGAACATACAAGATTTTCCCATGTGCTTTTTCCTCCAAGCCGCTTAGGAGTAACATGGTCAAGTGACAACTCACTCATAAGTGGTTTCTTTCCACAATATTGGCAACGGTTAGAATCCCTGGCGAAAATATTTCGTCGATTGAGTTTTACATTTCTTTTGGGAAGCCGGTCATACACCAAAAGCCTTATAACTTGTGGAACTGCAAGATAATAGTCCACCGTGGATATCCAGTCGTGAGTGTCTGGCTCGAAATTATACTTTACCTGGCTAATCTGGCACCAGTTTTGGAAATCATAACTGCCGTAAGTACCGGATTGGCAATCAATTACTTCAGCCTGGTCTTGGTAAAGCAGTGAAATTGCACGCCGAACATTGATAATACGTATTGCCATATAGTGCTTATTGAGCAATAGCACATTTTGATTTACCGCATAACTTTGACAGACCAAGTCCATCACTTACCTTCTATATTCAAAATAGACTAAAAAAGGTCACAAAAATCACAGACTTGCGGCTCTTACATTTGTTGCTTTTGGACCAATATCACCCCTGATTAAATCGAATTCCACATTTTGTCCATCTTTCAAAATCCCTAAGCCCTCTGAAGTTATGTCTGAAAAGTGTACAAAAACATCCTGTCCATTTTCCTGTTGAATAAAACCGTAGCCCTTTTTGACATCGAACCATTTGACGGTACCTGCAACCATTTTTAACTCCTGAGTTAAAGAGTGAAAAATTATTAAACTTCCGACGCTGGCTGCAATGACTCCAATTTGTCTTTCATCAATCTCCCAACCTTAAATTTGACAGTCCGTTTGGAAGGAACTTCAACTCTTTCCAGAGTTTTAGGATTCTGTGCGACTCTCGAAGCCCTGCTTCTAGTCTCAAAAACACCAAAATCACGGAATTCCAGGCGATTATCCTTACCTAATTCATCAACTATCTCATCAAGGAAAGATTGGATAACACGTTTGACCACCACTCTTTTGGCTTGAGTTTGTTCTGCTATACGGTCAACCAACTCCTTTTTCGTTATTGTAGCCATAGAATACCTCTTTTAAATGTTAATATTTAACCATTCTGTGAATTTCGAAAGAAAAACTGCCCGCAACCGGTGTCATAGATTCGCCCTTTTCAAATCAAATAATCAACGCAAATTACTATACAGCAAAGACTTCTAAACATCAAGATTTTTTAAAATATTTTCTGACATTTTTTTCATCATTATCTTTGATAGCAGCCAAAAAAATACCGATCATCTGAACATAGCAAAATTATTCAATTATAAAGTTATGAAACCTTGCTAAATCAAAGAATATTTGTAATAATAGCCTTTTATTTTGAATTGTTAAAGAAAGGTATTCAAATTGGCTCACAAAATTATTTCTATTGAAAAATTGTCAGAAAATGTATTCACAGCAACAATTGAGGCGGAGTTAATTGCAAAAGCCCGTAAACCTGGGCAGTTTGTTATTGTTACTTTGAATGATGAATACAGTGAAAGAATACCGCTGACAATTGCCGGTGCAGATCCTGAAAACGGAACGATAAGGCTAATCTGGCAAAGTGTAGGCAAAACAACGTCAGAATTGGCTCAGTTAAAAGCAGGTGACTATGTGGACAGCATTGTAGGTCCTTTAGGTAAACCGACTCATATAGAGAAATTTGGAACAGTTGTCTGCGTAGGAGGAGGTATCGGAAATGCTCCTTTGCTGCCCATAGCAACTGCCATGAAGAAGGCAGGAAACAAAGTTATTTCTATAATAGGTGCAAGGACGAAAGAACTTTTGATACTTGAAGATGATTTCAAGGCAATCAGTGACGAACTTATCGTCGTTACCGATGACGGTTCCTATGGCCGAAAAGCCCTGGTAACCGAACCTTTGAAAGAGGTTTGCCAGAAAGATAAACCAGAACTAGCTGTTGCGATAGGCCCTGCAATTATGATGAAATTCTGCTGCGAAACCACCAAAGATTTTGGTGTTAAGACCGTGGTATCGTTAAATACAATCATGGTTGACGGAACCGGAATGTGCGGGGGCTGCAGGGTTGAAGTTGGCGGTCAGACTAAATTCGTATGTGTGGACGGCCCGGAATTTGACGGTCATTTAGTCAATTTTGATCTCATGACCAAAAGACTTTCAGCTTATAAAGAACTTGAACAGCAGGCTCATAAAACCTTTCAAGAGCATAACTGTAAAATCGGGCTTGATTAATAAAAACATGGATGAGTTTGGAGTTAAAAATGACAGACCAGGAAAAAAAACAGCTTTTAGAAGAGCTTTTAAGAAAAGAACAAGAAGGTAATTTAAAACCAACCGACCGATATGATATACCCGCTCAGAGCATCCCTGAACAGGATCCGCAAGTAAGGAAAAACAATATAGACGAAGTTGCACTTGGCTATACGCCCTTGCAGGCTCAGTTGGAGGCTATGAGATGTCTGAGGTGTAAAAATGCTCCTTGTGTCAAAGGTTGTCCAGTAGCCATTGACATTAAAGGTTTCGTTACAGAAGTTGCATACGGTAATTTCAAAAAAGCATTGGATATTATAAAAGAAAACTCTCTTTTGCCCGCGGTATGCGGAAGAGTTTGTCCCCAGGAAGTTCAATGTCAGCTGCATTGTACAGTTGGTAAAAAGTTTAAAGATCCTACCAAAGCGGTTTCAATTGGCAGAATTGAAAGATTTGTTGCTGATTTAGACAGCCAGAATGATTCAACACCTGCTGTTGCAAAAGAGACCGGTAAAAAAGTTGCTGTAATCGGCTCAGGCCCTGGCGGAATAGTAGTGGCAACTGACCTCCGCAGAATGGGGCATGATGTGACAGTATTTGAAGCTTTCCATAAACCCGGGGGCGTTCTGGTTTACGGCATCCCGGAATTCAGGCTGCCAAAAGCCATTGTGCAAAGAGAGATAGAAACCCTGGAAAAAATGGGAGTAAAGATAGTAACTAATTTTTTGGTCGGCAGAACAAGAACCATCGAACAACTGATGAAAGAAGACGGTTTCGACGCTTGTTATATCGGTGTCGGCGCAGGCCTGCCAAGATTTATGAACATCGAAGGCGAACAGCTTGTGGGTGTTTACAGCGCGAATGAATATCTCACCCGTGCAAATTTGATGAAAGCTTACCAGTTTGGCAAAGGAAGCGATACCCCGATTGCCAAGTCCAGAAAAGTTGCTGTATTAGGCGGTGGAAATGTAGCGATGGATTCGGCGAGAACTGCCATGAGGCTCGGAGCTGATAATGTATATCTCATTTACAGAAGAAGCGAACAGGAAATGCCGGCTCGTGTTGAAGAAGTTCACCATGCCAAAGAAGAAGGCATAGAATTTCACCTTTTAAGAAATCCCAAGAGCATAATCGGCACCCAAGACGGCTATGTAAAAGCTTTGGAAGTTCTAAAATATGAACTCGGAGAACCTGATGAATCAGGCAGACGCAGACCTGTGCCGATCGAAGGCTCAGAATACATACTGGATGTAGATACAGTTATAGTTGCAATCGGCAATGGAGCAAATCCATTGATCGAACAGACCACCCCTGACTTGGACTTTAACAAGTGGAGCAATATTGTGGTTGACGAAAATTGTAAAACTTCCCTTGAAGGAGTTTATGCAGGCGGCGATATCGTCTTAGGTGCTGCTACCGTGATCCTTGCAATGGGTCAGGGAAGAATTGCAGCAAAAGCAATAGATCAGTATTTAAAATCAAAATAAAAACCTGTAGCATATAGTTCGAAAGGGTGTTTTTCAGACATCCTTTCTGTTTTTATGTCTGATCATATGAACCGTATTGCCTGAATCGTTATACTCTACTAAGTCCATGTAAGCACGCATAAGCAGAACCCCGCGTCCACCTGGTTTATAAATGTTACTATCGCATCTGGGGTCAGGAACTTGAGACGGATTGAAGCCCGGCCCTTCGTCAGTGATGTAAATATCGAGCTTTTCCTGTGTTACCTTGTACTTGATAGTGATATTTTTTGAATGGTCCCCTTTGTTTCCGTGCCTTTGAGCATTTACAAATGCTTCTTCTAAAGCCAGATGGCTGCCGAAAATGTCGTCTTTTGTAAATCCATTACTCTTCAATTCAGTCAGTATTTGCTCGCAAAGGTCATCAATGATCTTTGGATCGTTTTTTACTTTCAAAACGGCCATGTCTCCGGAGTAGTTTACCATAGAATTTTATTCCTCGTTTACCTGACCCATACTTAGGAGTGCTTTTTCAACATCACTATGTATATCAAAAATTTTGTCCAGACGCGTGATCTTGAAAATTCCTTCTATCTTATCTTCAATTCCGCAAAGCCTTAGCTGTCCTCCACTTTCATTGATTTTCTTTTGAAACCTGATCAGATAACCCAAAAAAGCACTTGTCAGAAATTGCACCTGATTGAAGTCTAATATAATCATATTTGTTGAGTGGCTGATTAAAGCAAGTTCGATCTCTTGCTCAATTTTAATAATGATATCTTCATCGAGTATTTTTTGGATCTTTAACGTAGCTATTGCAACATTTCCGATGATTTCAAATTCTACAGTTTTATGATTTTCCATTAAAATTGTCCTTTTATCTATTAAATAACCACATAAAAATAACTTAAAATTTAATTTTTTGCAAAACTAATTTTTAAAGCTTTCTTTTTTATTAATGTCAAAATGTATTTCTTGAAAAATTTGCCCTGATTAATTCAGATATTTCTTTCTTTAATCGACTCTGTAAAGTCTTTATAAGTATAGATTTATAAGCTTTTGCAATATAAGTAAAAGTCAATTCTTTTTTATTTTTTTCCAGATAAGCTTGCTAACAACAAACAATTAGCTATAATATGAGTATAGAAACTATAGTAAGATAAAAAGTTGCAATATTTTAAAAAATTTAATGTTATTTAAACCTAATCCTTTTAGGAGGCCTATTATGAAAATTAGCAGATCGACAGGTTATGCACTGATTGCAGTTGGTTATATTGCCCAGCATTATCAGGCAGGTGCAGTTCTTGCTCAACGAGTTTCAAAAGAGTACGGTATTCCTTTGGAATATTTACTCAAAATCCTACAGCAATTAGTCAGAGCCAACGTATTAAGAAGTAAAAGAGGACCCAGAGGCGGTTTTTTCCTGGCAAAACCAACTGAAGAAATAACTTTGCTGGAAATTATTGAAGCTGTTGACGGTCCAATGGTAAGTCATTTGCATTTGGCAGAACAAACAAGTGATGCCCCATTTAGCCTGAAAATGGAAAATGTTTGCCAGAATGCAACATCTCAGGTCAGAAATATTTTCAGCAATGCGAAATTATCTGACATGTTGAGCTAAATTGTATTTATTAGCCTAAACGGGGCTTAGGTTCCGTTTAGGTTTTTTTGAAATATATGGAAATAAGTGATTTTCAGAAACATATAAAGGATCGTTACGGCAAACGTGACCTTGAAAGAGGGACACCTGCCACTTATATGTGGTTTATAGAAGAGGTTGGTGAATTAGCGACGGCGCTTCATGGCAATGATCAGGCGAACAAAGAAGAAGAATTTGCTGACGTTTTTGCCTGGTTATGTACTTTAGCTAATATCAATGGGGTTGATATTGAAAAATCCTGCCAAAAGTACCTTGGTGATCAGGTAGAAGGATACAAGTAAAACTACTGTTCGTCTGGATTTTGACTCTCGTCGGATGATGCTGAAATAGCTTTTATAAAACACCAAGCTAACCCCCCAAATATCACAAACAAAACCAAACCCAAAATTAGGTAAGACACTTCTGTTAAATGCTCGGGGTACTGTTTTGTAATTACATCAGTAGCTTTATGAAAAACAGTGTAGTTGATTAGCTGAACCGACGCATAGCCCCCAATTCCTATTACTCCGATGAAACCTGCCCATTTAGCTCTCCAGCTTGACCGAATACCTTTATAGAGCAAATACTTATCAATCATGTTGCCCGCACCTGAAATCCCAGTGATACTCAACAACAAAGCCGCTAGAAGTAAAACCTGGCAAAAGACGTTAAGTTTGCTCTGAGTTAAATAATAGAAGACGAACATGTAAATAGCAAAAGCTGTTAATGAAAATATTAGTGAAACGGTGGAAACCGCCCTACCCCTTACTTCTAAATCTCCAAACTTCAATTCCATTTGTTCCTGCTTTTCGATCGGACTTTTCACAAGGCTAAGGATAATAGCCACAAGAGGAACGATAACAACAAAGACTATCATGCCAACTAAATTATGCATGATCCATTGACCTTGATCATTTTGGAGAAAGCCCCCTTCGGCAGTGATATCATTGTACAAATTCCAGAAGAAAAGACATCCAAGAAGAACCGGAATTACAACTCTGATAAAAAAGTTCCACCACTTTCCAACTGTCCAGTCGCTCCGCGAATTTGCATGTTTCCGAAGTTTTTCGATATCTCCCATCCAACCGACTACAGCACATTCAATCAATCCGATAAATGCAATTCCCCATGTACCGTTTACGTAACTGTCGAAAAGGCCAAGCCAGTTCAACCCGCCTTGTGTTACAAAAAATATTCCGATGCAAAAGCCTATCAAGCTCATAACCGGCAATACGATAGACCTTTTCCAGCCGGTTTTATCAACAATAGAAGCAAGGACAGACTCCGTAATTGAAAAGCCGGAATCTACACCCAAAGTAATCAAAGCAAAAAAGAATATAAAACTGAAATATGCTGAGTAAGGCAACTGTGCCAAAGCGTAAGGAAAAGCAACAAATGCAAGTCCCGGTCCGCCATCAACAACTTGATCAATCGGAACAGAATTTCCTGTCTGCTGAGTCACAAACGCCATTCCACCTAAAGTAGCAAAAACAGCGATACCTGCAATGAAACTGGTTGCAAAATCTGAAATGCCAATTATGGCTGCATTATTGTTGATATCACTTTTGCGGTGCAAAAAGCTGGAGTAAGTTACCATCACCCCAAAAGCAAGGCTTAGAGAAAAAAAGGCTTGCCCGAAAGCATACGTCCATGTTTGCGGCTCTAACAGCTTGGTCCAATCGGGGTCCAGATAATATATCAACCCCTGAATCGATCCTTCTAAAGTTAACCCGCGAATCGTTAAAACGAAAAGCATCAACCAGGGTAGAGGCACGGTTATCCAAACAATTTTACCTACAAGGCTGACACCTTTAAAAATGCAAAGATACATCACAACCCAGGTAATCAGCAGTGGCCAGAGAATATGAAATTGTACATGTCCGAGCTGAAAACTGTGATTTGTATTAAGATAATTATTGAAAAAATAATCAGAGGCAAGTTGAACGCCTTCAATGCCAGTAGCGGCCCATGGCAAATTTCCACCATTAAAGATACCCAGGATGCTTTCCCATAGATATGTAAAACACCATGCAAGAACAACGGGATAATAAATAATTATTATGAATCCAAGGAGAATACCCCACCATCCTACCAGTTCTATTTTTTTGTGAGTTCTTCGGAAAGCTTCAGGAGCTGCTCTTTGAGTCATATGTCCCAAACTGAATTCCATCATAAGCATAGGTATTCCCACGACAAACATTGCTATTATATATGGAATTAGAAAAGCGCCCCCGCCATGGCTGTAAATTTTATATGGGAAACCCCATAGATTTCCAAGCCCAACAGCCGATCCAACAGCCGCAAGAACAAATCCACCCCTTGTGCCCCAGTTTTCTCTCTGTTCCTCAAGCAGAATTTCAGACATCAATTCCTCTAATATTAACTTATAGTTGAATACCCAATAGTTTTATGGAGTCCCTTTCAATAATCGAACGAATCTGCTCGCGTGGGACGTTAGGAAGATTTGAATTCGCGAGCAATTTATTGAATCCCAGCAAAGTTTCCACACAGTTGCTTGCATTATTACATGGAAAACCACTGCCAAAAATAAGTTTATCCATTACCTCACCTTCATAAGCTTGTACAACTGTATTATAAGTTTTCCATATCTTTTCAGGATCAATGGTTAAATCTCCGTAAACATTTTCATGTTTACCTAACAGAGCGATTGTCTGTTCTGTAAAAGGGCTGCCCATATTCCCAATTATGATCTTTAGCTCAGAAAATTCTCTTGCGATTTCATCCAAAGGCCACACCTGGCTAAACTCAAATTTCGCTGTTTTCCAAAGCGGTGCAGCATTGTGAAAAAAAACCGGAAGACTAAGTTCCTGGGCCGCTTGATAGAGTCTTTTTGCCCTGCTATGACATGGATGAAAACCATTTTCAGAACAATAAACGACCAGACCCTTGAAACCCTTCTCTTTTAAGTTTTTTACCTGATCCAGATTAAGTTTCTCAGTAAGCACATTAACTACGGCAAATCCGACCATTTTGGGGTTATCTGAGACATATTGAGCTACTTTTTTGTTTGCCTGATCAGTTTTCTCTTCACAGGATGCCAAAACAAAAGCGTAATCTATCTGTTGACAACTTTCGAAATGATTTTGAGGGTCAAATTCAGTACCCTTGCAATCTATATGTGTATGGCAGTCAATAATCATTTCATTTCCTGTAAATTTAACAAATTCTTTAAACTAAAACTATATCCTCAAAACCGCCAAATTGTCAAGCATAAAAAAAAGCACTGAAAATCTTAAGATCATCAGTGCCAAAACCCCTTTCCAGGCCAATTTATTCTGCAAAATCGCCATCGTATTCGTTGGGATCTTCAAGATCGTTGGGATCCTGATCTTGGGGCTCCTGCAGATAGCCCACTGCCGTATCGGATTGATTAAGGCAAATGGCAGAAACATTTTTTTCAAATATGGCGATAATCATCAACGCCCCTACAAAAACAACTATCAAATAAGCTAACTTTTTCATTTTTAAACCCTTTCTTAGATCAATATTCTCTATAACTTGAATTGTCAATAAGGATAACTACATCTGCTTTGATTCCTTCAGGAAGAAGTTGCTGTTGAGAAGGTGAAATCCTTATATCCTCACCAGTAAATGCTCCTCCTTCACTGCCGCCGTCATCATCTGTAGAACCTATATTAGTTACATAACCGCTTGAGTGGTATTTAGTATCGTACATTGAAATTATAGTGCCATCGATATCAACCAGGCCGCGAACGTCCACTATACCACCTACAACAGCGCCTTTCAGTTGGCTGTTATGGTCCAGCTCAAGTTCAGTAGTATTTCCTAGATTTACATTGAAATTAGGTGCAAGTATTGTGGCCTCCTGGCTTGACCATTCGTTTTCAAAATAAGCCCCACCGGTGAAATAAAGACTGTTTTGTCGCCAATTTATACTATTATTTTTGGGCACATCTGTAACAATAACACCATTGAATTCACAATCATCAAAACGAACATTATTACATTTGCTAGTGCTTGTAGTATTTGACTGCGATTCTACAAATAAAACGCCGTTAAACTTGCAATTGACAAATAATGCGTTTCTTCCCTTAGGCAAAAAAGCATCAGTGAACGTCTGATTGTAATAAACATGCCTGTAAAGCCTTACACTTCCGGAACTTGACCGTGTATAGTCTCCTTCCCTGTGAGGAAAATATTCTTTGCGTGTCCAGCTTGAGGGAATAACATTGTGCTTGCACAAATTTTTATAAGTGGAAGTATCGTAATCATCTTCGTTCATTCCGGGCAAGTCAGCCATAGGGGTATCGTATTCTATACCTTCATGATAGCCCTGAACCGCATCTTCATGAGAATAAACTCTTTCACCGTTAATATCGAACACAGGATTATTGTTGGAATCGAGAGTTTCCATCTGCACATTAGCATTTTTCAATTCTTCAAGAGAATTGATTACACTCAATGTTCCGTTGTTTACAACTTCTGAAGTGGTTTCAATACCTGCGCTGCCGTAACGTGTAGCATCCCAGCTGCTGTATATATCCCCATCAACTACTGTTTGGCTGGTAAGCCAGACACGGCCTCTGCTGGCAACTGCATATTTCAATACTCTGTTGTCCTTGGTGATGTGCATTTCCATAGTTATTTTTTTGGAAAAAGTACCATCGGAACCGGTTGATTCCATAATGATAAGATCAGGTTCATTTTCGTTATAAACGAATCTCAAACTGAACTTGAAATCGCCTACTCCATAATCAACGTCAGGAACATAAAACTCTTCTACATTCTTTCCGTTTTGCGCGTATGATCTGCAATGATGGCAATTACCGTTACAGGGATGATCTAAGAAATGTGTTCTGTAATTTTTCCAGACAGACTTCATTTGATTATCGCTTACCCCGTAAGCTGTCGCTATCTCGGACGTAAAATCCTGCGTTTTGATTTTGCCGTATTCGATACCCGACAGTGCCGCTGAGAGCGCACGGTTGGCACTTTGATGATTTTTGGCAAGCTGCAGATTTGTATTACTTATCGCACCAAGAGAAACTGCCAGACAAGCAAAAACTACCATGAAGATCATGGAAAGAATCAGCACAAAACCGTTATTTTTTCTTGCGGTTTTCATTTTTTCCTAAACGATTAGATATTTCATTTCTAACATTTCTCATTGAAATATGTTTATCTTTGCGTTTATTATCAATTGCGCGAATTACATCATGACCTGCTAATTTATTTCCATCATTGAATGCACCAGTTACAATTACTTCACATGAGCCTTCTGCAAGAATATTCTGTACCTGGTCTCTTTTGAACTTTATAACCATATCCCCATCTTCTAAGGTTATTCTGTCTGCAAATACCTTCTCATTTAAAACCAGCGTTTTCTGATCGATACCGTTTACGTCGTACTCATTTGCATCAAAAATCCTGCAAGTGATCCATCTACCTTTGCTTGATAGATTTAGCGTTTTGGGTTCCACTTCGATTTCGATATTTACAACAGGTTCCTTCACAAGAGCTACGTTATGAAAATCGCCGCTTGCAACATTTACCCATTCATAATCTTTTTGGGGTATTTGGCACTGACCATAAAAGTCCATCCCTGCGCATTTCACTTCTCCATCATTATCGATAGCCACTGTATGGAAGACTCCCGCCGATGCCTGGCGGTATTCCGTTCCTGTAGGAAGATTGAACTGTCCATAAACATTGCTGCCCCATATCTCTAGCGAACCGTTATCTTCTAGAGCAACAGTATGATACATACCTGTAGATAATGATATGACCGAACCTGCAGAAGGAACATTGAGCAAGCTGTAAATATTAGTTCCCCACTTTTCAATCGTGCCATCGATCCCAATAGCAAAACTGCTGTATAAACCTGCTGCAACATTTACAAAGTTTCCTTCAGGAACATTGCATTGGCCATAGCTGTTATCTCCCCATGCTACAACTGTGCCGTCGGATTTGACTGCCAATCCGTGCCTTACACCCGTAGCAATCGCAACATAATTGCCTGCGGGAACATCACATTGACCATAATCATTTCTGCCCCATGCCTGGAGACGACCACTCGAATCAATTGCCAAAGACCAGTGCCCTTTTGCAGCAATAGCCTGGTAACCGTTGCCGGAGGGAGCAGTGCACTGACCATAGGCATTAAGTCCCCAACATTCGATACTTCCGTTAGATGTCAAAGCAACACTGTGGTATGAACCAGCCGCAACTGATACATAATTTGAACCGCCAGGAACATCGCACTGGCCGTTACTGTTAAAGCCCCATGCAATCAATTTGTTTCCAGCAACAGCATTACCACTTATTAAAACTGCGATCAAAATGAAGAAAAAGATTCTTGTATTTTTTTTTCGGTTTTCCATTTTTTTACCTTTCCTATTGAAAGTAGTTGGTTTTCAATTTCCAAGCTCTGTATAACTGGAAGGCATATAGACTAACTTACTGTAAGGTACGAAACCTGCGGGATTATTATGGCTGCCGCTTCTGTTGAAAACAAGTTCCGACTGTCCTGAAAGATCCATAGTTTCTTTTGAATAATTTATAATTGACCCATTGACCATCCCCCCGGCTTGACCTGAAAAACTCACCCCGTTTGCCGCGATAACACCATCGATAAAATTCGCCTGTCCACTGAAATCGGTACTGAAACCAGGTGCAAGAAGAAAAGTTCCATCATATATACTAAGATCAACACCGTCAAATTCAGGATCACCTGCGAGAGTAGCCACATCACCACTGAAGACTTGCCCTGAAAAATCAACGCTGTCTGTTATAGTTTCATTCAGGTAATCACCTTCACATACGATCATTCCGTAAACCTGTACTTTGCCTGCAAACTTGATTTTGTTAGGGGATTTCACATATAGAATACCTTTGATGACTGAATCACTAGCGAAGGTAAAATCTGTATAAGGTTCAATAAGACAGTTTGTAAATACAGTATGAGAACTATAGGAACTTTTGTTACTGCTGTTTATTACGTCTCCCGTTGCCATTGACTCGAATTGCTGAGGATAAGGTATAGGAAAGTCAATAAAATCTACACCAGTGGAAATATATTCATCTGAACCAGCATCAGCACCGCCTACAACCGACTTAGTACCTATATCATAAGTTGAATTAGGATCGTATATGCTTACTTCACCAGCAATGGAAGCCTGTCCGCTCATAGCCAGAGAATCGCCGTTTGACCCGGGAACACCTTCTATATATACACCCGCTTCAACCCTGATCAAGTTAGGGTCTGTTGAATTTGCATCGATTTCGGCCTGGCCGGTCAAAGATAAAGGACCTTTTGTTGCAACCCCAAAATCAAAAACCGAATGACCACCTACCCAGAACAAATAATCAACCTGAACTTTCTTACTCAGGTCACCGTTTTTACCTTGTACTTTAACTCTTAATTTTTCATAGCCGTCATTGGCATCTATTAAGTGCGACAATTTGGCATTGAATGATTGCGTTGAGTCATCTGAAATTACAACATCCGAAATATGCATAATCTTATCTGCACTTAACGATACACTTACATCTGTCATATCTGAAAGCTGATCCTGTATAATAGGAGTCAATCCAACTATCCTGTCAGGCCATTTTATAAACTGCCCTTCTAATTGCAGTCGCATAAAATCCAGACCAGATAATGTATTTGCAAAACTTTTGTTTCCCTGATGATGATTTCTTGCAAGTTGAGCATTCATAGAACTCATAGAAACCATTGCAATTGATAAGCATGCAAAAATCACAATAAAGATCATGGAAGCTAATACTACAAAACCACCATTTTTTATTTTTCGTTTAAACATAATAGTACTCGATTTGAATTTTTCATCACCCTTAACTCAATTCCCAATTTCACCATATAAAAGGTAACAAATAACTTTCAATAACCAAAATTATGCCTAAAATTATGGAAAATTTTTTGAATGCCTACAGGTATTTGTTATTTTCTATATGTAAGCGATGCAATTAAGCGGGGAAACGACAAATACAAAAGTTGATTCAATTAGTAATAAATTAGTCCGATAAATTTAATTAAAGGCACTACTACTATGATAACTGACAAAAGTGTACCAAAAAACGGCAAACATTTCATTTTAGAGACAATCGCTCCGCTTGCACAGGAAATTAATTGCCTGGATATGAAAAAAATCACAGATATCTGTATCAAGCAGATTCCCAATCTTATAGAGGCCAAACTTGCCAGCCTTTACATTATTGAAGATCAGTCGGACATGCTCTGTCTTCAAGGGCATAATCATCCCTTTTTGATTAACAATATTGTATCATTGAATCAACACCCTTCGCCTCCCATGGTAATGGCAGCCAGAACAAAAAAGTTGCTTCATGTAGATGATATAGAAAAATATCAAAAGCCTGCCATTAGTCGAAATCAACGACAATTTGCACAGAATTATGAAAAAAAGTGCTGTATAATCGCACCTTTGATCTGCCAGGGTCGAGTAGTCGGTGTATTGAATCTTGCAGATAAAAATAGTTCTGAACTTTTTAATTCTGATGATATCGCAATTATCGAATTATTCAGGCAGCTTGTGGGTTCAAGTATTGGCAACATAAAATTGTTCGAAAAAATTCAACACCAAGCCAGAACTGATGGATTGACAGGACTTGCAAACCACAGAACATTTTATGACCTATTGGAAAAAGAACAGCGGCGTGTTCAACGTTACGGCGGACAGATTTCCCTGATAATGGCCGACATTGATAACCTAAAGCCTATAAACGATAAACAGGGCCACCGAGCCGGAGATCTTGCCATCAGGCACGTCAGCAGAAAAATCAAAGAATGCATTCGAGAAATAGATACCGCAGCCAGATACGGCGGCGACGAATTTTCCGTTATACTTCCCAATACTTCATTATCTGATGCTCTTGTTGTGGCTGAGCGTATGGTAAAGGAAATCTCCGAATCACCTATAAAATGGGAAGGTCAGGACTTGCACATATCTGTAAGTATCGGAGTTGGACAGTATGATTCTACTGTAAGCCCTGAAGAAATCACAAAATCCGTAGATCATGCTTTGTATAAAGCTAAGCAAGCCGGCAAAAACAAAGTCAGCGTTTTTGAACTGGAAAAAAGTACAATCAGATAAGTTTTGCACCTTATACAACTGGTGCACAAAAGGCAGGACCCATAACGGCCCTGCCTTTTTTATTTTACATCCCTAAATAATTTACAAAATTTAAGGATCTTTTTTAAAAAAAATATCAATTTATTTGTATATTATACTTGCAATTATAGGATATTATAGTATACATATTTACTTACCTAACTTTTTGCCGAATTATTTGGGTAACAATCTAAACCTTTTTCTACAAAAAATTGAAATGGAAGAAATCACAAAACCAAAAAACGGTAATAGTGAAAACACACTTACAAAGAAAGCCTTGGAATTTATTCGCACAGGCTCAAAAAAAGAGTCAAATCTTTCTTCTAGAGAAATTGAAAAACTAACTCACGACTTGAGCGTTTCACAGCTTCAAATTAAACAACAAAATGAGCAGTTAATTGACACAAATAAAGAACTTGAAAATTTAATTCTTAAATATACAGATTTGTATGATTTTGCACCGGTTGGTTATTTTCTTTTAGATAACACCGGCGTTATTCAGGAAGCAAATTTAACCGGTGCTAACCTGTTCGCTTTGGAAAGAAATCTTTTAATCGGTAAAAGTTTCGCTCATTACATCGTCAGCGACTACAAACAACCATTTCGTTCTAAATTCAATGAAGTTTTTGTAAAAGGGGTATGTGTTCGCTGTGAAGTTAAGATCATACGCAAAATTGTCAATAATTTTTTTGCTGAGTTACTCATTGAACCTGTCAAAGATTGTGCAGGGAAAATTGTCCAATGCCACGTTGCAGTTATCGATATTCATGAACACAAGCAATCCCTGCTGGCACTAAACAGAGCCAAGTGGTTCAGCGACTCACTAAATCATATAAACAAGGTCGTCCATTCTTCACTTGACGCTGACCAGATTATGCAAAAACTTCTTTCCGAAGGCGTCAAGATTCTTCAATGCCAAAGCGGCGCAATTCTCAGACGTAAAGATGAAAAATGGCTAGTAGAATATGTTTACGGATTAAGTCCAGATTTAGTTGGAACGGAAAGGACTGATCAGCAGGAAATCCATGCTCTAAGGGCAATTAAAACAGGAAAACCAATAGCAATTACTGATGCATTCAATGATGAAAGATTCAATATCAAACATATGCGCAAACTGTCTGTTAGGTCAATTCTTGCAGCTCCTCTTATCATCAACGAACAGCCTATCGGTGTTATTTGTTTTCACTACGATTCCAAAATACATAACTTTGAAGAGCAGGAAATCAAATTCAGCGTGCAACTGGCTGCAACAGCATCTGTGGCTTTAGAAAACAGCAGACTATTTGAACAGCAAAAAAAAGCTGAACAAAAACTCGCAAACCAGAAAGAACTCTTGGAAAGCATATTTGACAATATTCCAATTCTGCTTTGCATTTGGGATCCTGATTTACAGCGTTTTACGCTCAATGAGTTCGCCCAAAAAACAATTGGTTGGACAGACGAAGACGCTAATAGCTTTGATTTTATGGAAAAGGTTTATCCTGATCCCAACTACCGCCAGGAAGTTATTCAATTCATGCAAAATCGCCAAACATGTTGGAAAGAATTACAGACAACCGTAAAAAGCGGTCAGGAAATTCCAATCAACTGGGCAAACATACATTTAAGTGACCAGACCAGTGTTGGCATAGGTGTCGATCTTCGCGAATTGAAAGAAGCTGAAGCGGCTCTTAGAACCAGTGAAAATCGGCTTCGCCTGTTTATCGAGCATGCCCCTGCTGCTCTTGCCATGTTCGATAAAGATATGAAATATCTCAACGTAAGTCGCCGATGGCTCAAAGATTATGGACTCGCAGAAAACATAATTGGAAAGTCACACTATGAAGTTTCACCCAATCTTCCTGAACACTGGAAAGAGTCTCACCGGAAAGGTTTGTCAGGCCAGGTCGTCAGGGCAACCGAAGAAAAATATTTAAAAACTGACGGAACTGTCCATTGGATTCATTGGGAAGTGTACCCATGGTATGATGTTAACGAAGAAGTTGCCGGGATAGTGATATTTACTGAAGATATTACAGATCGCAAAGTTGCTGAAGAACAGCTGCAGAAATCCAAGACTGAACTCGAGAGTCGCGTTGAACAAAGAACCATGCAGCTTTCGAAGATGATCTTCAAACTTGAAAAAGAAATTCAGGAACGTGAACTGGCAGAAAGTAATCTTCAAAATAAACAACGCGAACTTAGAGATTTAACTTCTAAATTGCAATTGGCTGAAGAAACGGAACGACGCCGTATAGCACAGGATCTCCACGATTCGATTGGACAGATATTGGCATTTTCAGCAAGGGAACTTAAGTATTTCCAAAAAAAACCTGATCAGTTATCGCCGGAAAGATTAAAAGAAGTTACAGATCAGCTTGACAAAGCAATTACTCAATCAAGAACATTGAGTTTTGATCTTAGTCCGAGTATTCTTTATGATCTTGGTTTTGAAATCGCGGTAGAAGACCTTGCAGAAAAGATGTGTAAAAAACAGGGAGTAAATTTTAAATTTGAAAATTATGATGCTCTTAAACCCCTCAAGGAAGAAGTAAAGATCCTCCTTTACCGTTCGGTCAGGGAACTGCTTATCAACATCATGAAACATGCAAATGCAACTCTTGTAACCATCTCTATATTAAGATCAAGTTCAGAAATTTATATCAAAATAGAAGATGACGGCAAAGGGTTCGATTTGGCAGAAATTGAAAGTGACCCAAAGAAAAGAAAAGGTTTTGGTCTGCTGAGCATTCGTGAAAGGCTGGATCACTTGGGAGGAACAATGAAATTAGATTCACAACCAGGGAAGGGAGCAAAAACAGTTTTAATAGCTCCGCTGGATGTATAGACTCGCACCACCCCACCTTAAGCTTAAGCAATATCCTGTACCGATTTAAGCATAAAATCCCTTTATTTTCCACAAAGTTCATAGACAATGAATATGTAATTGATTAATATACTTACAGGGAGAATTTTATGACTTTGCTAAAATGGGCTTTGATATTTCTGGTTGTGGCAATAATTGCAGCTATTTTCGGTTTCGGAGGCATTTCGTCCGCAGCAGCTGGGATAGCAAAAGTATTATTTTTCATTTTTCTGGTGATATTTATAATATTTTTAGTCATGGGATTGGTAGCCGGCAAGAAACTTAAGTAGCTATCTATAACAGCAAAAGTAATCGCCCGCAAAGCTGGAAATTAATTTTTTGGCTATATTGCGTATTTTTACTTGCCAAAAGATGTTTTTTCTTGTAATATTTGTTCTTTTCGCGGGCGTAGCTTAATGGTAAAGCCCCAGCCTTCCAAGCTGGTCATGTCGGTTCGATTCCGATCGCCCGCTTTATTTATGGGCTTTGTCAAGCATCAAAAATACTCTCTTTGCAATATCCGTATTATCAATATAAGGTCCTCTGCAAGGGTCTAAACCTGCGAAAGACTGTTTAAACATCTCAGAATTACAACCCTTTGCAAAAAAGGGTACCAGCTGGTTGGTGTGCCCGCCGCTGTGCCACTTCATATCAGGTTGCGTTTTAGCTTCACCGGTTTTAGATTCCAAAGAAAGATAACCGGTTTCATGATCACTGGTTACTATAAGCAGGCTTTCTTCCCAAGAGCTGTTTTTTTCAATCCAGTCAATAACTGCCTGAACTGTTTCGTTGAATGAAATTTGTTCTTCGATCATTCTGCCTGACTGGTTAGCATGACCAGCCCAATCGACAGCCCCGCCTTCTACCATCATAAAAAAACCATCCGGGTCATTATCCAGAATATTCAATGCTGCATTTGTCATCTCTTTCAAAGTAGGTACAGATGTTGTAAACGCAACTTCATAAGGAGCTGCTTTATCCGGACCGGATCTCGCCTGCTGCAAAGTCTGATGAACCTGAGCAATGCCCAAAACCCTCTCCGGAGTGTCCCCCTGGACCAGCTCTAAAAACTGCTGCCTGGTCCTGACCACTGTCCAAACATCTTTAACGCCGTCGCCGTCTATATCAGTCCCAATAACTTTTCCATCATCGGTAATATCAGTCCATGTCTTACTTCCTCCAACGTACTTTTTGGACTTAGATGCCGGCTTTCCATCATTGTTAAAATCAGGTGCCCCGCAGCCCATGATAACAGTACATTTGCTATGATAGATCATCTTATTGGCAATATCCGATAAATTATTTCGATTCGTATCATGAACTACAAAACAAGCCGGTGTGGCATGACTTAACTGAACTGAAGTTACAACTCCTGTAGCCATTGAAAGATGGTTGCATTTTTCGACAATATTGGCAAGGGGCTCTTTGTCTATATTAACACCGACAGCACCCGAATATGTTTTTACTCCAGTACTCATAGCAGTTGCCGCAGCTGCCGAATCAGTAGGATTGACTTTCAGGTAGTTGAAATCTTTCCAGGCCCTGTCGCAATCATAATGGCCTTGGTGATCAAAAGTACTCATTGCTATTTTAACCGGAAATGATTCAAATGGCCACACCGAAGTTTTGCCGTAGTGGTATAGACTGGCAGCATCTAGTTGATTGTAGCCGCAGCCATCTGCGATCATGATTATTATATTTTTGGGTCTTGTCTGACCAAAACATGCACTTATCAAAAACACAGACAATAAGGTAACACAAATACTTTTTTTAAACATTTTAATTCCCTTAAATTAAGATAACTGTCTTGGCATTATATCATATTTTTTTATTTTATAGCCAAGAATTCTTTCGGTTATTCCCAAATGCTGGGCAGCTTTTCGCTGATGCCCGCCTGCATTTTTCAACGCATCGATTATCAGTTCTTTTTCTTTATTTTCTATCATTTCCGTTAGCGAAATATTTTTATCCTCTATCCTGTCATGAGCCATCTGTAACGACGGCGGCAAATGCTCAGAACGAATAACATCCTCATCACATATCAAAACCGCCCTTTCAATACAATTTTCAAGCTCTCGGACGTTGCCCGGCCAATGGTAGCTGGTAAACATTTGGATTGCCGGAGTAGAAATACGTTTGATGTCTTTACCATTTTCCTTTGCGTAAATTTCCAGAAAATGGTCCGCCAGCAGCATTATATCATCTTTTCGTTCTCTAAGAGGCGGCAAAAAAATTGGAAAAACATTGATCCTGTAATAAAGGTCTTCTCTGAACAAACCGTTTTGAATTTCCTTTTCCAGGTCTTTATTCGTAGCAACTATTACCCGAACATTGCATTTAATAGTCTCATGTCCTCCAAGCCGTTCAAATTCCTTGAACTGAATCACACGAAGCATCTTTACCTGCAATTCAAGTGAGAAATCCCCAATTTCATCCAGAAAAATAGTCCCACCATTTGCCAGTTCAAAACGCCCGATCTTCCTGGATGTAGCTCCAGTAAAAGCGCCCTTTTCATGGCCGAATAACTCGCTTTCCAATAAAGTATCCGGCAATGCCATGCAGTTTACTTTGATAAACGGCTTGCTTGCACGGGCACTGTTATAGTGTATCGCATGAGCAACAAGATCTTTGCCGGTTCCGGATTCGCCACGTATCAAAACCGTTGCATTTGAATGCGCAACTTGATCGACCAATCGGTAAACCTGCTTTATCGAATTGCTGGTTCCAACCATGTTGTTGATGGAAAATTTCTTTTTAAGTTCTTCACGCAAAAGCAGGTTTTCATTTCGAAGTGTCTTACTTTCGTTCATTACAAGCCTGTTTACCTGCTCCGATAGCGCGATCATCGTTGCAATAAGCCGCAAAAGCCGCAAATTTTCAGTATATCGCTCTCTTGGCTGAGCCTCTTTATCAACGCTTAAAGTTCCGATCGTTTGGGTACCCAGTTTAATAGGAACACAATAAAAAGATATCCGCTTAGTTTTTGAAATATCTCTTTCTCCGGTTTTATGGACGAACCTGGGATCTTTTCTAACATCAGGTATATAAATCTCTTCGCCAGATTCGAACACCTTTCCGGTGATACCTTCGCCTACTTTATAGCTGGTGTTTTTGATAGTAGATTCACTAATACCATGAGCAGTCCTGATTATTAAATTTTCAGTTTCGGGATCCAATAAAGTAACAGTGCCTTTTTCGAACTGCATATGAGTTTGAAGCGATTCAAGTATAGACTTCAAAATCACTTCGAGATCGAGAGCCCCCGAAAAAGCTTTAGAAAGATCGCTTAAGAGCTCGGATTGTTTGGTAATTTCTGGAGCAGCCATTTGTTTCCTGCAAAAATGATTAAAAATAAAGGTGCAATTACAAATATGTACTTTTCCCAATGAATATAACAAATTTGTAGGCAGTAGTTCAAGCCCAAAATAAATATTTATCTCAATTGCTGCAAGACTGCATCCAAAATAAGCTTCGTTGCATTCTCAAGAGGTCCAGGCAAATTTACTCCAGATGCCATTTTATGCCCGCCCCCGCCGTGTGCCTGAGCTATTTTCCTTACATCTACAGGCCCCTTGCTTCTAAGCGAACAGCGGAAACTGCCTTCTTTCAACTCTACAAACAAAGCCGCAACTTCAACCGATGCTATCCTTTGACATTCATCGATCATATTTTCAGTTTCGGGCCCTGTAGTCCCTGTTTTATCAAAATCATCTCTCAAAATGTACTGAGTAGCCAAACGCTTATCAAAATGCAGCTCTATTCTGCTAAGTACAAGCGACAAAAGCTTCATCCTCTCAGCTGTGAAATTCTGAAACATCTGGCGATGAATCATTGTAGGTTCCACGCCCGCATCAAGTAAATCAGCGGCATCCCTGAAAAGTCTCCCGTCTGTACTGGAGTATCTAAACCAGCCTGTATCAGTTGAAATAGCTACAAATAACGCTTCAGCAATCTCTTTTGTAATAGACCATTTGGCAAACTTAAAAAGTTCGTGAACTATTTCGCCTGTCGCAGCCGCTGTGTTATCAATCACCTGAATATCTCCAAGGTCGTCTCCTGTAACATGATGGTCGATAACAAGCACGGTCTTTCCATTCCTTACGGAATCGATATATTCAGCAAACCCGGGCAGCTGCACTCTGCTGTTTGTATCTACAATTATAATCAGGTCAACTTCGTCTGAACTGTCGATCAATTTCTCTAAAGTAATATCATTTCCCAGTACAGACGCTTTCTTGTCAAATAGAAATTCATACCACCAAGCCAGCGGGCTTAACAGTATCGGCCTTACCTTTTTACCCATCGCTTCAAGCGCCCTTGCCATAGCCATCATTGATCCGCAGGCATCACCATCTGGACGTATATGCGAAGTAATTACCACGTTGTTTGATTTCTCAATAACTTCAACTGCACTTTCAAATTGTTTTGTACTCTGCATTTTCTAACCTTATTTCAGTATTTTTTTTGCTTTATCACAATCTATATGAATTTGTTTGGCAAGATGCTCCTGGGATTCAAAACGCATCTGGTTTCTTATCTTCTCAACAAAATCCATCGCCATATATTTCCCGTAAATATCCCCTGGGTCATTATTCAAAAGGTGAGATTCAACCAACAATGGATGATCTTTGCTAAAGGTCTTTATCCTTCCCAGACTAAAAGCAGCGGGGATATTTTGGCTAGCGGTCAAAACCTCTTGACGGTTATCAACAATAGAAACATAACCGGCATAAACTCCTTCATAGGGAATTACCTGGTTTAAAGGTTCTAGGTTTGCTGTAGGAAACCCAAGCTTTTTACCGACCCCTCTACCTTTTACAATATTACCAATCAGACGATAATATCGATTTAAAAGCTTTGCAGAATTTTCGACTTTGCCTCTTTCCAGAAACTGCCGAATAATCGAACTTGAACAAGTCATTGCTTGATCATTCTCAACCTTTACTTTTAATGGTGTTACGATCTCTACTTCGAAGCCTTTTTGTACTCCAAGCTCTTTTAAAGTTTCACAATTTCCGCTTCGGCCATATCCAAAATTAAAATCCGTCCCTTCAACTATCACCTCAGGCGAAATAGTCGCATTAATGAAATCATCAACAAAACTTTGAGGCGACATATTAAGCAATTTCAAACTATCTTTAATAACAATTAGAAAATCAACACCAAATTTTTCCAGTAAATGAGCCTTCAAATCAATAGGAGTTAATACACCCGGAGTCTTTTCAGGATGCAGAATCGCGACAGGATGAGGATCGAAAGTAACCGCGACACAGCAGCTATTCCTATCATTTGCAAGTTGTTTGCACTTTTCCACTATCTGTTGATGACCGGCATGGACACCGTCAAAATTGCCGATGGTAAGGATTGACCCTGTCGGAATTTCGCCTTTTTGGGGAATATTTTCAATTATTTTCATAAGCGGGCAATTATATTATTTTTCCTGAAAATAATCAAGTATATCAGAAATTAAATGACTTAAATAAGTACTAATTGGTCAAAAGTAACTTGATTTTATCCGGTGTTTGCTGTTTAATCATAGAAAGAGTTTTGAATTAATTAAAATTGCTGATAGTTGGAACAATATTATGTACCCGCTAAAATTTGAAGGAATTTTTAAAGAACGCATTTGGGGTGGTTGCAACTTGAAGACCTTGTTCAATAAAGATCTTCCGGAAAATGTCAAAATCGGCGAAAGCTGGGAAGTCGCCGACGTTCACGAAGATAAGTCTATAATTGCAAATGGACTCTTAAAAGGCAAAACGATCGCCGAAGCAGTCGAGCAAAACGCTGCTGAAATTATGGGCACACAGAATTACAAACCCCCTTTCCCGCTTCTAATTAAAATTCTTGATGCTCAGGATGAATTAAGCGTTCAGGTTCATCCGGACGCAAGAGCATGTATGAAAATGGGCAAAGGTGAGCTTAAAACAGAATGCTGGTACATCATCGATGCAAAACCTGGTGCAGTTATTTACAAAGGTCTTAAACCCGGTGTCACTAAAGAGCAGTTTGAAAAAGCTATCGAAGAAAAAAATACTGCCAACTTGCTCAATAAAGTCGAAGTTAAACCCGGCCAATGTCATTTTCTACCCGCCGGAACACCTCATGCGATCGGTGCTGGCCTGATAATAGCAGAAATTCAAACTCCTTCGGACACAACCTACCGCGTTTTCGACTGGAACAGAGTGGATGATAAAGGCAACCCTCGCCAGCTTCATATCGCAGAAGCAATTGAAAGCATCCATTTCGATCAGAATCCTGATGAACTAACAGTAAGAGATACTGGCAGGTTGGTGGATTGCGAGTTCTTTAAGGTTGATAAAGGCCATCAAAAAGCCGGCTGCGAAATGTTGCTTTCTAAAGGGCAGATGAAAGTTTTGATCATTCTCGAAGGCAAAGGAAGTATTTACAGCAGTAATAATGATATCAACGTAGATTTCAATAAAGGCGAAACTTTATTGATTCCAGCAAATTATAACGGTGTGGTTCAGTTCGTAGAAGAAACCCTTTATTTAACGGTAACTTTATAACGGTGCTTTGTGCTCAAAGACAGTGAAAATCCCCCGATCGTTTTCCCGGAAGGAAAACCTCTCGAACAGATCGAAGGCAAATGGTGGGTTGCTCACACCAAAGCAAGAAACGAAAAGGCCATAGCGAAAGACCTGGCCAGAACGGGTGTCTCATATTTTTTACCCTTGATTCCTAAAGTTTCAAAAACACCCAAGGGACGTACGATACGTTCCATGACACCTCTTTTTGCAGGATACGTTTTCTTCTGCGGAGATGAAGAAGCTCGCATGGCTTGTTTAAGAACAAACCGTGCTGCCAATATTATTAAATGCAAAGATCAGCAAACGTTGATCAGTGAATTGTCTTCGATTCAAAAAGCTATCGAGTCCGGTGCCGATCTCAAACCTTATAATTATATAGACGTTGGCCAGAAATGCCGTGTAATTGCAGGTCCCCTTGTGGGAGCCGAAGGAACTGTTGTGCAAACTTTAAAAGAAACCAGGCTTATATTGCAGGTCGAAATGCTCGGACAAGCTACAAGTATAGACATTGAATCGGATCTGCTTGAAATAATAGAATAAAAAATTTAAACGGGAGATTAAGATGCAAGCGGTAATTGCAATAATAGGAATGCTGATAGTAGTCGAAGGAATTCTCTTCATGATTAATCCGATGCTTATGCGCAAATTCATTGATTTTTTCCTGCAGGGCAAATTGATATACATCGCAGGGGTAGTAAGAGTTGTTCTTGCGGTTATATTTTTGGTATTTGCTAATCAGTGTGTACATTCCTGGATAATTATAATTTTTGGTGTTGCATTTCTTATCGGCGCTATCTTTATATTCGCTGTGAATATTGATAAGTTGAAAAACATGCTTCGTTGGTGGAAATTGCAAAAAGATTACCTGATCAGATCAGTAGGCTTAATTGCTTCTGTGCTTGGGCTTTTAATTGTCTATGGAGCCATAATTCAGTGGCCTTAAAAAAAACAGACATAAATACTCACAAAATTTCAGAAGCATTTCGGGATGATTTTTGGGAAGTATATAACTTGTATAAATCCCTGATGCAAACAGAACCGTTATTTTCAGAAAGCGATTACATAGAATACTTAAATGATGATGCTAAAAACATCGCTTTGCTGAAAAATTCTAATGGTAAATCCATTGGGCTAATAGCCTGGATTGTATGGCCTGGTTCTTTATCTTTTCCATTAGATGTCTGTTTCATTCAGGATTTGATAATCTCTCCTGAAAACCGCAAGCTGGGTCTTGGCAGTTTCTTGCTCGAACATGTCAAAAAATGGGCCAAACAAAAAGATATTCATATAGTTCACCTCCAGACAGATGCTGCAGATGCCATTGAATTTTATCAAAAAAATGGTTTTGAAAGCCGAAATACAGGGTTGTTTTGCTTTTTAGCTAATTGAGTTTTTTAAGTAAATATCGCAAAGGCAGAGCTGGCAAAGATCATTGAAACAACCGGAGTAAGTATCCATCCCCACGCAATACGTTTATATTCTTTGTTGCTGATCGGATTTATTCCCCGCATAAGCGAAACACCCAAGATTGCACCGATTATACCTTGGCTGGTACTTACCGGAGCACCTATAAAAGCAAAAATATGGACAGTCACAGACATACTGAGAACAGTCACAAAAGCAGTAAAAGCATTATGAGGTATAATCTTCGACCCAACTTCCAAGATAACTCTTTTACTGAATGTCATCACCCCAAGAGCTATTGCAACCGAACCCACTAACGCCAGATAAAAATTTGTAACCCCCGGCAGCAAGCCTGAAAACACACCGGTAGCAACGGTTACGTTGTTAGCTCCCAAAGCATAGGACCCATAAATTCCAACTAACAGCAAACCAGACCAAAGCAGCTTATCTCTTGTCAAAATCGACATCGGTATATGATCTATCACAAAGCCCGTCAACCTATAAAATAATATAGCCGCAACCATCGAACCAATAGGAGTAAATATCCAACTAACAACGATCTTAAAAAGTGGATCAAAATTCACATCCCCAGTTGCCAGACCAATCCCTACCACCGCTCCAACCAGTGATTGTGAAGCACTTACAGGCAATGAAAAGTAAGTCATTATAGTAACGGTTATAGCTGCCGAAACCGTAATTATCACAGCAGTAGATAAAGTTTGAGATGTAATTAAACTTACCGTTTCTATTCCTTGATAGCCCTGAACCAAAGCACCAATTATAATAAAAACAGAACTTATCAGAACTGCCTTTTTGAAAGTTACTATTCGACTTGCAATAGCTGTTCCGAATATATTTGCAGCATCGTTTGCACCAAGCGACCATCCAAGGTAGAACCCACCTGTCAAAGGGAAATACGTCATCAGCCCTCCGATCATTATACTCTCCTTTTGGCAACTATCAGCCTTATACGGTCACCGACGTTCATTGAGCGATCGGTAATTCCAGCTATCTTTTGAATCAGATCTCTAAGCAAAATTTTCTCAAATCCATCAAGATCAGATGAAAATATTTTGTTTATTATAGATGCTTCAAGGCTATCGGCCTGACTTTCTATTTCATCTAACTTCCCAACCTCCGTAACAGAACCTATAAAATTATCAAAAAGTTTATCAGATGCCTCAAGCATTATTTCTACACATCTAACTACAACTCCAACAAGATGTCTAAAGTCAGAAGAAAACTGCTGCGGTATTTTAATATGTTGATTCAATAAAATTCGCAAAGACTCCTCAGCCTGATTTGGAACCTTGTCCATAGTCTCAATAAGCCCAAGTATATCACCGCGTGATTCAGGAAAAAGGCTTCGTGAGTACATCAATTCTTCGACTTCACGTCTGACATCATCAGCTTGACTTTCTACATAATGAACTTTCTGGTAATCCTGTCTCAATTTATCGATATCAGGAGAATCTAAGAAATGGTTCACTGCCTCTGCAAACAAATGCACACACTGTCTCACATCCTGCTGATACTTATTCATCAAAGTTTCTACTTGCTTTTGTTTTGTCGCAAACATTTCTACACCTATTTTTAATATTTTAATTATATCGGCTATAAAAAGATTAAGGGAACAAAAAAACACTGAAAAACAAAATAGAGCAACTTCGCTCTTGAAGGATTTAATAATATAGTTAATATTGGCGATATTCTATAAAATTTTGTATTTTTTTTATTGTAATTAACAAAAAAAGTACGTATAAATATAACTGAGGGCAGGCTTACGGAAACTAGTGTCTATTATTAAGGAGACACAAATGAAAAAAGCCTATGAAATAGCTAACTCTGATTTCAGAGAAAGTACAAAACAGGGGTTTTACCTGACAACTTTTTCTTTCATTCGCGGTACTTACGGTTTGCGAATATCGGTAATTGGGTGCATGATTTTGGAAGAAACTCCATCGCCGGATTTTGTGCGGGGAAAGATCGAAATCAACAAAGAAAAAATATTTGTTGTAGATCCCAAAGTTCTCAACGGCCTGGAGCCTACCCCGGTAAATGGCCAAACTTGCATCGTTATTGTTGAACCTGAATTGAATGGTCGTAAAATCAAACTGGGTATTATTGTACAAGATGTATCGGAAGTTCTCAATATCGCCAGTTCAAAATTAGATAAGGATCAGAGCAGTAAAAACACCAATATTGATTTTATTTTGCAGCTTGGAAATAAAGATGAAAATTTATTGCTTTTGAAAAAAATGGAACCATTACTAAAACTCAGGTAAGGGTTATTTAATTTCCTTCAGCAAGATTGAAAGATATATTTGTAAAACCAAAGTCGCTAAGGGCGTCATAAACTGCCGCAATATATTGCCAGTTGACTTCCTTGCCCGAAGTAATTTCTACTGGATCGCTAAGATACCTGGACTGACTTTTAATAACATCTTGGATTCTCTCTTTCAAATGATCGTAATTCAAAGCCGGGGTAATTACGACTTCTTGTTTATCAAATGACAATTTGCAATCTTTACCATTTTGACTTAACCGAATCTCAAACGGCTCCACGGCTGTTAATGATGCACTTCTTGCCTGGGGAATATCCAACAGCAAAAAATCTTCTACCGGTCTGAATTTCGCGGTCAACAAAAAGAAAATCAGCAAAAGAAAAATAACATCTATCATTGCTGTCATTCTCAAAGTATTAGAAGCTGCTGAACTTCTAAACATGGAGTTAAGTTTGATTTTTTTTTCTCTTTGAATCATCGCTATACTTTTACTAGCGGTTCAAGCGAATACCCCAACTCAAAAGCCTGCTCATTGATATAATATAAAGCCTTCTTGTTTTTTCGAAAGGCCCTGCCCAGCCCAAGAAGTATAGATTCCCTATCAAGGATTTCGGTCTTTCTGATCATCACTCCCAACATGATGATATTTGCAACTTTAAGATTGCCCATAGCTATAGCGTTATTGGTTGCATCTACTTTTATAATTTCAACATCGGCCTTTTTTGAATCAATCAAATCATCATCGATCATTGAAGAATTTATAATCACAGTTGAATTCGGCTCGACAATATCAATGTACTTAACAAAACTTGGAGCATTCATTATCATCGCCAAATTAGGAATATCAATTATTGGCGAATCTATTTCACTATCAGAAATCGTAATATTTGCTCGTGCGGTACCGCCGCGCATCTCTGCTCCGTAACTGACAGTTGCCAGCAGATTTTTGCCCGCTTCAACAGCCCCATAAGCCAGGAC
>CAZITB010000020.1:6429-30067 GCA_964542055.1 uncultured Candidatus Kuenenia sp. | reverse complement strand
CAAAAGTTTACGTAAATAACCCGACAAAGGTTCGAGACAAATTATATTAAATTATATATTTGTCGTCAATTTCAGCAACGGGTTTGATCTTCTCTGCCAAACCCTCATAACCTTCTCTGCCCATCAACGCAAACGTCGCCTCTTTACCAAGCTCAACCGCTGGCTGATCATAAGTATTGATATTGAACAATCGGCCCGCAAAAGAAGTCGTAACCTCAAACAGGTAAATAAACTGACCCACAGTATAGGCATTAACCTCATCAAAAAGAACCGTCAGACATGGCCTGTTATTCTGCAACAACGCAAATTCTGTTCCGATTTTCTCGCTGTTCATCAGCTTGCCCATATCCGCACCGCCTAGATAATTCAGTTCCGGCGCATATTCCGGATTCGGACCAATCTTCAGCGGCTTCTTAAAATCTTTAACCTGCAAAAAAGTATAAAGCTTATCATTTGGCCCTTCACGATAAAGCTGTACCTGGCTATGCTGGTCCGTCGTTCCAAGCGCCTTAACCGGCGTCGGCCCCGTCCAGATATCTCCGCCATCCAGACTCTTCGCCTTGCCAAGCGATTCGGCCCATAACTGTCTGTACCAATCAGACATATCCTTCAAGGCATAAGAATACGGCATCATAACCGATATCTTTTTGCCCGCATTATAATAATGATAATTGATCGCCGCGTTTATCGCCGCCGGATTCTTATAAAAATCCTCATAGCTGACACGCTGATCCATCGCTCTTGCACCCGCCAGCAATCCGTCAATGTCAATTCCCCCCGCTGCCGCGCTGAACAGCCCAACTGCACTCAAAACCGAAAATCTTCCACCAACACCAGCAGGAACTTCCAGCGTCCGCAAATTTTCATTATTTGCGATATTCCTCAAAGTCCCCTCTTTAGGATCAGTTGTCGCGATCACATAATCAGCCAGCTTTCCACCGGTCTTCTGCTTTATCATCTCACAAATCGTCAAAAACTGGCTCGCAGTCTCCGCCGTCCGACCCGACTTACTTATCACATTAAAAACTGTCTTATCAAGCTTATCCCCGATCCAGCTCAAAAAGCTGCTAAACTGTACAGGATCAACATTATCAAAAACAAATATCCTCGGCCCCTTCCTCTGCTTTTCATCCATATTATACATATAAGGATTCAGCGCCGTCTGCAGCGATATATTACCCAAAGCCGAACCGCCGATACCCAGAACCACAAAATTTTCAACCCCCTTGATCTGCCCGACCATCTCCTTAACCGAACTGGCTATCCGGTCATCATAAGGCAAATCACGATACGCAACCTTACCGTCATTCCGCTCAACATTGATATCACGTATCAACCCATTCATTTTATCCGCATATTCATCGAACTTCCCCCTGGATATGCCATGCTCATCACCAATCACATCAGCCATCACATTTTTATAGTATAAATTAATCATCGCATTATCCATTTCAGACTCCTAAGCATTTAAAATTTCAAGTTTAGCATATTTTAACATGAGCGAACGCGTATGTCCCGCGCTAAATTTAACCACAACGATACTGCTCGGCCCCGTATCTATAAACTGTGACACCCTGCCGACACCGAATTTCGAATGCCTGACAAGCATGCCCGTTTTAAACGCCGGCTCACTCTTGGCCGCTGCCGGTTTTCTCGCAGGTATCTCATACTGCTCTACCTGGCTCGAAGATTCATCATAATCATAACTGAATTGATCTTGCTCTTTATTTGCACTTAGCTCAACATCCCTCAAATCCGCCTCATTCAAAAACTGCGAAGCGATACTCCTCAAAAACTGCCCGTGCGTCGTTCGATAATTCGCAAAACTGACAAACAACCGCTTCCTCGCCCGCGTCATACCAACAAAAAACAGCCGCCTCTCCTCCTCCATCTCATCTTCACTAACCGCACTTCGCTCATGCGGCAATATCCCATCTTCCAACCCAATGATAAACACATTATCAAACTCCAGCCCCTTCGCCGCATGCAGCGTCATCAGCGCCACCTTCGCATTATCAGAATCATAAGCATCCGCATCAGAATAAAGCGCAATCGCCTGCAAATACTCAACCAGATTCGGCTTTTCAGCCTGCTCATCATACATACCCGCCGCATTAATAAGCTCATTGACGTTATCGATCGCCGACTCCGACGCACTTTTATCAACCTCCAGCGATGTCGCAAGCTGCGTCTCAATGAAAACCCGCTCCATCAATGCTGCCACCGGACCATCCGCCCCCGATTTAAAAGACTCTATCATCGCCGCAAACTTCGCCAGCTTCCCTTGCGTCGCCGCATTCAGCGTAGATATCTGCCCTGCCTTCAAAGCCGCCGCATACAAACTCAGATTATTACTCTGTGCAAAATCCGCAACCTTCTCGATAGTAGTCTTGCCTATACCCCTTGTCGGAGTATTAACAATCCTCAAAAAAGCCATATCATCATCCGGATTCACAATCAGCTTCAAGTACGCCAGCATATCACGAATTTCTTTACGCCCGTAAAACTCCACGCCCCGAACGATCTGATACGGTATCTGATTCTGAACCAGCGATTCCTCAAGCACACGACTCATCGAATTAACCCTGTAAAAAACAGCTATCTCCCGCGGATCGATCCCCTCATCTATCAGCTTCTTGATATTATTGGCCAGCCCATAAGCCTCATCAGTATCATCTTCATACTCTGTTACAGAAATCTCATCCCCGCCCTTGATCGTCGCCACCAGCGTCTTCGCCTTGCGGTTCTTGTTATGGGCGATCAGCTTATCGGCACCTTTCAAAATCGTCTCACAGCTTCGGAAATTCTCTTCCAGCTTCACAACCGTCGCCTCCGGCCAATCCTTCTCGAAGCTCATAATATTTCGAATATCCGCGCCTCGCCACCTGTAAATACTCTGATCCGGGTCACCGGTAACACAAATATTCCTGTGCCCCAGCGCCAGCCCCTTGGCAATCTGGTACTGCGCATGGTTCGTATCCTGATATTCATCAACCAGCAGATACCTGAACCGGTTATTCAATTCATCCCTGACCTCCGGATGATCACGCAGCAAAAACGCAACCTTCATCAACAAATCATCAAAATCCAGCGCATTATTATCTTTCAAAATATTCTGATAGTTTCCATAAACTTTCGCAAGCGACTTGGCAAAATATTCATCCGCCCGCTCCGCAAAAGCCTCCGGCGTCTCCAACTCATTCTTTAAATTCGAAATGGCATTGAGCATCCTTGCCGGCGCAAAATTACTGCCAGACAAATCCGCCCTCGATAACGCCTCTTTCACGCACCTCTTTTGATCCTTGTCATCATAGATACTGAAATTCGACGTAATCCCTGTCATTGAAGCATACTGCCTGAGTAGCCTGACACATAACGAATGGAACGTACTCAAATGAGTCCCTGCCGGAACCCCCATCGAATCGACACGGTTTTTCATCTCCTCTGCCGCACGATTAGTAAACGTTATCGCGCAAATATTCCACGGCCTTACACCACTATCGATTAGCGCCGCTATCCTTTGTGTTATTACCCTCGTTTTTCCCGAACCAGGCCCCGCAACTACCAACAGCGGACCATCCTTGTGCAGTACCGCTTTCCGCTGCGATTCCGTCAAACTATCAAGCATTTTCAACATTACAAATTCCGTTTATTGCTGTTGACCCTGCAGTTGTTTCTCGGAATCCTCTACTTGCTCTTTAAACTCTTCGCCTCTTTTTTGAAGCTCTTTAAACAACTCAGGCCGTTCAACTTCTATTCTATTTAATAACTGATTCCGCAATGTCTGAGGATACATCGGATCATAGATAAAGTCAAGCAACGCCATAAACTTCATCATCGAAAAAGACGTAAGCGACACCCTTCCAAGTCCCGCGTTTTCATCGCCAAACTCTTTCTGATAATTCTGATAGATTTCTTTGGCCATCTGTTCCCTGCCAAACGCCTCCTGATCGTCACCCAAAGCAAACCGAAAATAAGATTCGGAAAGCATCGCCAAAACTATCTCTCTAACATCGGTGATCCCAACCGAACGCAATTCTTCTGCCAAACGCATACGGCAAAATTCAACCAGCGTACCATGAAATTCCTCTTTATCAGGATACAACCTGCGAAGATCATTATATATTTCCAGCGCTTTTTCCTTGTTGCCCGCTTGATAATAACTGAGAACCGCATTTTTAAGCATGTTCCTGTGACCGTTTTTAATCGCCTCAACCCGCATTCGCTTTTCGTCATTATACTTATCGATAACCTTCAATGTCACTTCATTATAAACATCAAACATTCGGTTATCGGGCCGCAAATAAATATTCGGCCTGTACATCGTAACTTTTTCCGGCTCACCGCCGCCAAAGCTCTCCTGCTCAACCTCTACAGGCTCATTGAAAATAAATATCTTCCCAGACCGATATAAATTCTGCAAACTATGCATCACTATCCTGTCAGCATTAAGCTCATCCGCCGTTTCAGGGTTCCCGCCCGCAACCTGCAAACCCTTATGAGCCCAGTAAATCGCATGACTATCAGGGTGCTGCCAGTTCAAAGAACTATAAGAGTTATTCGGATCATCTGTTTTAGGACCATAGAACTCATTACACTCGATCATCAAATCCGGGTCCAGCTTCCATTCATTTCTCAGCTTATAAGCACGCGCAAATGTATCGAACTTCCGAAGTATATTACTTTCATCCTCGCGGTATTTATCAAACACCTCAAAAATTTCCGGATCATACTGCGAAGGATTGGCCCGCATTGCAAGATAAGATGAAGCAACCTCATCATCTTCAAAAATATCACTTACCGCCCTTAGATCATTGATCAGCTTTGCACCCGTCTCATCTTCCATAAATCCTGATACGTTTTGCGGAGCATCACTCAATGCATCAAAAAAAACATTTGACGGCTTCGGACCCAGCAGATTCTGCATCGACATCGCGATCTGCAATTTATAAAATCTATGCGCATCATCTGTAACACCGCCGATTTTATGCTGAAATATCCACGCCAGCTTATGATACAAATTTATCGACTTCGGATTAAGCAAAATCCCCTTATCGCGCAAAAGCTCAAAACCGTTTCTAACCCATCTCCACCGCTCTTCAGGCTGACTTGCCGGAATCGCGACAGAAATATTATATGCCATATTCCACGATTGAAAATCCCACACCGAAGCAAACCGCGGCTGCAAAACTGTTATCCAGTCTGCAAGCTGTTTCGCGTCAAAAAACAACCCCTTCTCTTTCATTGCATCTGCGCGTATCCACAATATATCAACCACCAACCCGCGAAACGCGCCCATCGCCACAGTAGCAAACGCAAGCGAAGGAGGAGCATTTTCCAGCGGCTCATTCGCCACTAGCTTCATTTCAACACGTTTTTCATTTATGTAATCAAGCCTCGAACCCGCGACATAAAAAAGCCCGCCAGCTATCACAACACAAACCAAACTAATTGCTATATCTCGCCAACGCATATAAATTCCATCTCTGGTTAAATTCTAAACACTTACCTTTGCAATCTCTCGCCTTGAAAAAACCGCAATTCCAATAAGCCCAACTATCAAAGCCTTCACAAACAGAAGATTCAGATATATCATACCCAGCTGCCCCCAGGTAATCTCCCGCGCTTCCTGCATAAACATTGTCGGGCTCGTCTGACCGTCAAATCTTGGGAAAAGATAAATGACACCTTTGACAATATTCATCAGATATTCCAGCTTCACTACAAATTCGACAGATTCGATAATAAACCCGGTTATCATACCTGTAAAAAATATCGACAAACTAACAAGTATTACCACCGGAAAACTAAGCCACGTCGAAAGCGAAACTCCCAACACAGCGAAAAACAACATCCTTGCAAATATTATCAAACTGCTTTTCACGAAATTCATCGTAAACGTTCCCGCACGATACAGCAGCTTAAAATTATCCCTTTCAAAAATAACCGTCGTGTTATTACGGGGATCATTCTCATAAATCGCATCCAGATGACCATCAATAGAAACCGCACTTGCCGGTATCTCAATCTCGTGCGTCATCTTGTTTTTATCTCTCCTAAGCACCTGGTAAGGATTCACTTTCTGGCCCAATTCCAAAGGCCGCATATCACCTATCATCCAGTAACCGGTAACAATATCATCCGCAGGCGGATTAGTTGCCTGAAACTTATACCTCAAATAAATACTCCCATTCGGGTCTTCAGGAGTCAAACCTTCAAAAATCCACCTCTTGCTCATACCGGGCGGAACAGAGTAAGACTGCGCCTTTACTTCCGCCCTAAGCCCCCCCATAAGCTGTTGCGCTTTCGCCGGATCATTTGGAAATTGGTTTTCCTCCTTCATCCTTTCAACTACCCCAGCAACAAACCCATCAACATCAAAAGGCTCAGGTGAAATTTCTATTCGCGAAGTAAAAAATTCCCTGTTAGCCTCCTCTATCTCTTGAGGACTGCTGTCGGACATCTTCGGAATCATCAATGTTAAACCATAAATTAAACCGCCAAAAACAACCAGCAGCATCAAATCTAATACCGCGATCCCAAGTACCTTACCAATAAAAAGTTCAAACCTGCGAATCGGCTTTGTAACAACCGTATGCAGCAGCGAAGACTTCAAATCGGACGAAAGTGTAAACGCTGCGATTATTATCGTCAGCAAACAAAGTAGCAGATTCATCAACCCCATGCCGTATGTTATAAACGTCTGAAGCTTGCCTTTCAAACTTCCATCACCTGTAACAATAAAACTCAAAATCGGCAAAACTACAAGAAGAACCAGAATAAAAAGCAACGCTATCTTCATCCTGATCGCCTGCGAAACTGTTGTTTTTGCTACCGCCCAGATTCTGCCCATTATCCCTGCCCCTGCTCATCATCGAGCTTTTTCTTGGTCAGATTATCCAACAAACTCTGGTCAACATCTTCGCTCTCGGTCTCAACTTCTTCCACCTTCTCAGTCTCAGCTGCTTCATCTTTTTTCACATGCTCAACATTCGAACTCGTTACCAGGCTATCGAGCACTGTCTTATCTTCAGCCGCAACTTCCTCGGTTTCCCCCTGTTGTTTCATTGTTTCATCTTCTGATATCTTTTCAGTTTCACTTTCTCCGCCATGAACCAGCTTATCCAGCAATTCACTGCTGCTTGTCTCACCAAGGTAATTACCAACATCGGATTTACTTACCGCACCGCTGGTCTCCATATTACTCTTTTGCGCACTTGCAACAATATCAATAAAGAAATTCTCCAGCTTCTCTTTCGGGCTCGAAACTTCATACTTCACATTCTCTGAATCGATTACTCGCCGGATATTCTCGATCATCTCATCACTCAAACCTTCAGCGATTATCTGCTTTTTCTCCGACTGCACCAGCAATTGAGAAACTTCACCTTCCCGCTGCATCTTACCGCCATACATAATCCCGATCCTGTCACAAACATCCTCAACATCCGCCAGAAGATGACTGCACAAAAGTATCGTCTTACCTCTCTCTGCCAACTTGATTATCAAATCCTTTATCTGTCTCGTACCCAGCGGGTCAAGCCCCGACGTCGGCTCATCCAGGATCAAAAGCTCCGGATCATTTATAAGCGCTTGAGCAAGCCCGATCCTTCTGGCCATACCCTTCGAAAAAGTCCCGATTGGCCTTCTCGCAACCGAAGACAAACCTACCATTTCCAAAAGCGCCTCGATCCTCTCTTTACGAACATTTGCCGGTAAATTAAACAGCTTACCATAAAATTCCAGTGTCTCAGTCGCAGAAAGATACTTATAGAGATACGATTCTTCCGGCAAATAACCTATCCTCGAACTTATCGCCGTCTCAGACGCCAGACCACCCAAAACCAGACTCTTACCGCTGGTCGGATACAACAGCGATAAAAGCATCTTTATCGTCGTAGTCTTACCGCTTCCGTTAGGACCCAAAAGACCGTAAACTTCATTCTTTTTGATCTTCAAATTCAGATCATCGACCGCAATAACTTTCGCCCTGCCCCACCAGTCAGGAAATATCTTCGTCATTGAAAATGTCTGTATTGCATATTCTGCATTCATAAGTTTACTCAATTAATTATCTGTTTCACTCTCTACTACTGCATGCGGAGTAAGATGTTCGCCATATCTCACAAGCCTTGCACTGTTAAAAACCACGATCAGCGAACTGCCGAAATGCAGAACCGCCGCCAATATAGGCGGAACATAACCCGCAACCGAAGCAGAAACACCAATAATTATAAACAGAATACCAAACGCAAGGTTCCAAGAAATCACACTTCTGGTCTTCTTGGACAAGTTAATCAAAAACGGCAATCTCCGCAGATCATTATTCATCAGTGCAATAGACGCCGAATTGATTGCAACATCCGACCCTGCCGCACCCATCGCAATACCCAGATCACCAGCCGCCAACGCAGGCGCATCATTGATACCATCACCAACAACCGCAACCGTATAACCTTCCCTGCGAAGCTGCTCAACAACCGCAAGCTTATCATGCGGCAAACAATTCGCCTTCACATCGGTACATCCAAGCTCACCTGCAACACGATGCGCAACTTCCGACCGGTCACCGGTAAGCATCGTCACCCGGCCAACTCCGTTATCGATCAACTCCTTAACCGCTTCTCTCGCCTCGGGCCTGGTCTTATCCTGCATACCTATCCACCCGATACACTTATCATCACGAGAAACATATAAAGTACTGAAACCCTGCTCCTCTTGCAGCGCCGGATCTTCGATACCCTCAACGTTTACGCCTTCTTCTTTCAAAAAGCTCTCACGCCCAACCATTATCTTATGAGAATCTATCGTCGCGGTAACGCCCTTACCCGGAGTCTCAACAAAGTCCTTGAACTCGCTCAATTTCAACTTCGCTTCCTTAGCAACCTCTGCCAGCGCCAGCGCCGCCGGGTGACGGCTCATACGCTCTGCCGATGCAGCAAACTTCAAAAGCTCACCCGGTTCAATACCTTCCGCAGGCGTCAATTTCGTAACATACAACCGACCCGTCGTCAGCGTTCCGGTTTTATCGAAAACTATAGCGGTCATCTTCCCCGCCAACTCAAGATGAGTAACCTTTTTAATCAAAATACCAAGCCTTGCCGCCGCCGAAAGTGCCGCAACCATCGCTGTCGGCGTAGCCAGAATCAACGCACAAGGACACGATACTACCAGCACCGAAATCGAATTACTCAAATCTTTCGTATAAAACCACACTATAAAAGCGATCATCAATATCGTCGGCATATACCATCTGACATACTGATCGATTATCCTCATAATCGGTATCCGGCTCCGCTCAGCCTGCATTATAAGCGACTGAACCTTACCAAGCGTCGTATCCGCACCCGCCTTGGTAACCTGAATATCCAGAGCACCGTTCAAATTACTCGTACCGGCAAAAACATTCATACCCGGCACTTTATCAACCGGCAAAGACTCACCGGTTATCGTCGCCTCATTAACACTGCTAAAACCAGAAACAATATCACCATCAGCCGCAATATTATCACCAGGACGAACCCGAATAATATCTCCTTTTTGCAGCTTTTTAACCTCAACCTCAACTTCGCTGCCGTCGGCATTTATCTTATGCGCCGTCGTGGGCGTCAGCCTTATCAAAGACTCTATCGCCGCACGCGCACCAAGTGCCGACCTCGTCTCGATCAATTCACTAAGCAAAAGGAAAAACGCCACAAGCCCCGCAACCACATAATCTCCGGTCGCAAAAGCTGCCACTATCGCCAGCGCCACCAATTCATCCATGTGCATCTTACCGACCACTAGATTCTTGATCGCATTCCAAACCACCGGCCCCGCCAGCAATATAGAACCGATCATCGCGCTAAGTTTCGTAACCTCGCTTTCCTTGCCGTAAATCCACGAACCTATAACACTGTTAAGCAGCAAAATTCCGCCAGCAAGCGTCGCCATCAATGCAATACTTACACGAAACTGCCTGCTCTTGGTATGCTTCTTTTCAACTTCTAATTCCGTTAAGCTAAAATTGTTATGAGCCATATTTTTATCTCTTATACTTATAAAATGATTCTTATTGCTGCTGACCTTCTTGTTGTTTTTTATCCTTCCTGGCCGAAGAATCCCGCGATACCATCAAACGTATCTCTCTGGGTGCATCGCCCGTCTTAGGATAAATAAACATCTTCTCTTGAGCATTTTCCAGGACCTCTTCGATCGAATCCTGGTAAAGCTTCTGCAAAACCAAATCCGGGCGCTTTCTATATTCCGGCAAAAGCTTTTCAAGATATATCGCATTCGCCCGCGCCGACTGGATTGTACGCGACCTATACGTCTGGGCCTCAGTAATTACATCCTTCGCCTTGCCCGCAATATTATCCCAAAGCATCAAAATCTCCTTCTCACTAAGCTCCGGATCTTCCAGATTCTCAACGATAAGCTCTGCATTCCTGCCCCCTGCCTCGCTGATAACATCATTAAAATATTTCCTCGCGTTAATTATCTGGGTATCACTTTCCAGCTTCGCCTTGGTAGATTCCAGAAACGCGTTATCAACCTGCTTTGGCCAGGTAATCGAAGTCAAAAGCACCGAATCAATTGATATACCGCTGTCAATCGTTTCAAGTTTTTTAACTAACTCTTTTTTAATATCGCCCGCGATCGCACTCTTACTAACAGTAAGAGCCTCATCGACACTGTAATGCACTAAAGTACTGACGATCGCATCACTCGCAAAAGCCTTGATTGTCGGTTCAACCGTAATATTTTTTATATCATAAAAATCCTGACCGGTCTTAAGTTCTTCAACATAAAAATTTCTGAAAAACTTTTCAATATCACCGATATGGTATTTGATCTCCCATCTGCAATGCAAAATATTATAATCGCTGCCGTCCACACCTGCGATCGGCTCATTCCTTGTCAAAACATAACCGTCCATCTCAGGCGCAAGAGTATTCCTGTATCTCTCTCCACCCGAATGCCAGAACTCACTGCCCATCTCGATACTCTGCTGCATTTTAACCGGCAGCCTAAATACCTCATCGACCGGGGCAGGCCAGCGCCAACCGGCACCTGGATTTTTCACACGGCTTTCGCCCTGACCGGTTATCTTGCCAAACCTAAGCACCAGCCCCTGCCAATCCGGCTCGATCGTATAAAATCCCGACGCAAAATATGCCACCACCAAAACAACCATTATCAACTTCAAAAGCGAAAAACTTACCTTCAAAGCATTCGCCAAAGCCTTTTGACCAGCATCAAATTCGCTTACATCCAAAGGCTCATTACTGGGAGCATGATGGTGATGGTGACCGTGATCTGTTTTTTTATGTTTATCTTCTGCCATGATTATTTCCGTGTACTAAAATTAATTAACAATTCCGTTTGCATCAATCGCTTCTGCCGGCTCAAGTTTCGGAATACTCTTAAGAAGCTTGATAGGATCGGAATTCTGATCAAGAATGATCGTGGTCTTCTCTGCCAGAATCTTTTTCAACGCTTCCAAATCCCGCAAAAAGATTGCAAACTCAGGATCCGCCTCGAGCATCTTATAGTACCTTGCAGCTTCGGCATCACCTTCCCCGCGGATCGCCTTGGCACGCATATCTGCCGCCGCCAGCAATTTAGATCGAATCTCTTCCGCTTCGGACTTGATCTTATTGGCCTCTGCAAGACCTTCATTAATTATCGCCTGTTTCTTACGGTTACGGTCTTCACGCATTCTTGCAAATACGCTCTCGGTAACATTTTCCGGAACCTTCAACCGGCTGATACCAACTGTCAAAACATCTATCCCGTAAGAATAAACTGTCGAATTATTCAATGCCCCGATCATCTTTTCTTCGACCGCATCGATTTTAATCTTATTAGGATCAGAATTCACAAAGTCATCGAAATAGTACTCACCTACGACCGAATTCTGGGCATTGCGAAGTTCCGTAGAAAGTAGCTGTTCAGCTTTGTCATAAGTGCCCGCCGCTTCCAGAAATTTCCGCGCGTCCGAAATCTTCCACATCACATAAGTATCAACTATGATCGGTTCGCCGCCTCTGGTCGTTGTCTCTTCCTGAACTCCGGCATACATCCTCGGCCTGGAATCGAACTTATATTCCTTCTCAATTGGAATAGGCCATTTAAATTTCCATCCCGGCTCGGTAATCGCCTCACCAGGCTTACCCCATGTAGTTACGATCGCTACTTCTGTCTCCCTGACCTGGAACGAAACCAAAAACAGTACAAGACAAACCGCTATAAAGATTACAAAAAACAAAACTCCTAAATTCTTCATCTTTTACTTTCCTTCTGGAATTTCAATATCATATAAACTTTGTTCTAACTTTTCCTTAAGATCGAATATCAGCACCTCACTGTCATTCGAATCTGAAATAACTATATACTTGCGAATATCTTTCAAGGCATCTTCAAGCATACTAAGCCTAAGCTCTCTAGTATAAATATCAGGCGCTGAACTGTAAGCCTTCAACTGGCTCGAAAACCTCTCACCGTCGGCTTTAGCTCTCGTCGATTTCTCAAAAGAATAACTCTTCGCCTCACTCAACTTGCGGTAAATCTCACCGCTGGCATTCTTAATACGATTATCCAGCTTCTCGCCTATCTCTACCGCTTGCGATTCATTATTATTTTTAGTCGCTTCCAGATATTCCTCGCTCAATTCATACATCTCGGACACCTTTTCAACCGATCCGCCAAGCGATGCAAGCCGCTTATTCAATTCCGCCATCGCGCCCAAAACCGCCGCCTGACGCTCCTGAACCGCTCCGACAACTTTCTGATAATCCTCAGCAACTTCCTTGGGCGGATGAACTCCTTCGAACGCGGCAAAAACTATTTCAACACCTAGTCCTTTTTCATCTGCCGCCTGCTGAATACGACTCTTTAACAGCTCACTGGCTTCTGATTTTCCGCCGCCAAGAATACTGTTGCTGTTTATCGTTAGATCATCCGAAGACTCAATTTCCGCACTTACCGCGAATTTCATCAATTCCCTGTGACCCAAAACAGAAAGCGTCTTCTTCGGATCAGCGTTATTGTACAAATAATCATGCAAATCCGTAATCCTGTAATACAGCGGAACCGCTGTCACTACCATACCGAAAGAACTTGTCCCTTGTTCATTACCCCTTCCGAGCGAACTGGACGCAACTAAAAGATTAAGTTCATGCTCATAATGCGGCCTGCCCCAAAGCAGCGGAGTTCTATCCATAACGTTCTCTTTGGGTGTATATCCAACCGGAATAAACTGCACCTGAGACACTTTTTCTTTGTATGCGATATCTATAGGATATGGAAATTTAAACCTTAATCCCGCCCCAATCGGCTCTCCTTCATTAAGAGGTACACCGAACCGCTCTATAATAGCCTGCTCACCTGGCCCGATAACTAAAAATCCTGACATCAGCCACAGCAAAATTATACTCAAAAACACCAGCGGAATTATCGCTTTTTCCACCAATTTATAAAACCAGGTTTGCGAAACCTTAAACCCGAACTGATAATCAATCGCTGCCGCTATACTATGGAAAAATCCGCCCGGCTCACTGAACAAACCAAGCAGCCTGCTGTCAAAACTAGCCCTGTGATATTGCCCCGGAACCCTCGGCCTGTAAAGATCAAATATAACGTTCAACGCTGTCTCACCGCCGATAACAAGCATAATAATCGGAACCGCCCAACCAACAATTGTATGCATCTGGTAATATTTAAACTGGGCCAATCCAAGTGAAATCGCGATCAAAAACGCAAGCACAGAACAAAGCAGCAACCAGCTGCCATAAGACCTTATCGCCCTCCATTCCTTCTGCGCCGACAAACCGCTTGTATAACGTGCGATCAAAAAACTTCCAAAAGCACCGAAAAACATTATCACCGCCACCGTCTGAGGAGTCTCAGGGATTACCCCCGCATTCACAAACGCCCTGTTGAATAACCAGAGCCCTACCAAAATCTGGTAAACTGCCAAAAGCACAGAAAAAATCGGCAGATACCACTTCTCAAACAAAGCCAACCGCTTCTCTGCCTCGGCAAACATAGAAATCTGGTTGCCCTGCTCGGCAAAAATGGTCTTTTCCTGATTTTTATCCAACTTCGCAAGATCAAGCTTCTCCTGCTCAGCCATGCTCTTCAAATGAAATTGAAACCACAGCACAACAGCTATTAAAAGTGATGCCAGAAACTGCCATTTCAGCCCCATCAAAGCAAAAGAACCGCTATAACCTGCCAAAATCCAGGTCAGGGCGAAAAAAACTAAAGACAAACATATACCAATTAACGCTGTATATTCAGCACGTTTAGAAGATATTTTCATTTTTCTTTCCGTTTCAAACGAACAATACCGTTAAATAAACATAAAACTTTACAAACAAGAAACTAAACAATATAACAATACAAACTCAGAATTAAAGTTATTTTTCAGGAAAAATTATGTTATCAAAATTATTAGCCATCGCGAAAAACACTTTTACCGAATCAATTAGACAACCTGTTTTCGCTATAATCATCATTTTTGCATTGATCTTGTTAATTCTAGGTCCGTCACTTACCATGTACACGATGAGCGAAGATAACAAACTTCTCCGCGAGATAGGCCTCTCTACGATTTTTATATCAGGCTTGTTCATATCTATTTTCACCGCATGCAGCGCAGTCACAGAAGAAATAGATACAAAAACAGTTACGACCGTACTAGTCAAACCTGTAAACAGGTATATTTTTATAATTGGAAAATTCCTGGGAATAACTGCCGCCGTTTTTCTGGCCCATTACCTGCTGACAATGTTCCACTTGCTAGCTGTACGCCACGGAGTGCTCGAAACTGCAAGTACCCCCACTGATTGGACGGTAATAACCTTTGGAGGAATTGCAATTATTGTCGCAATAATAATAAGTGCTTTCCTAAACTTCTTTTACGATTGGAAATTCACATCCACCGCAATAGTGATTTTAACTGTTTTAACAACTTTTGCCATCGCTATTCTATCATTTATCGATATAAATTGGAACTTTAACCCCGCACAAAACAATTTCCACATCTTTGATATATATGCTTCACTGCTTTTGTTCCAAGCCGTTGCTATTCTTATAGTTATAGCAGTAATGTTCTCAACCCGCTTCAACGTCGTAATAACCCTCTCAAGCTGCATCGGCATTTTCCTGCTGGGCTTGATAAACGATTATTTCTTCGGAAAAGCCGCTCAAACCGAACTGTGGGCAAAAATCGCCAGAATGGTCGTACCGAATTTCCAGGTCTTCTGGATAAGCGATGCCATTTACGAAGGAAGCTCAATACCCCCTGCATACATAGGAATTACTACCGTTTATTCCGTTTTTTACATAGCTGCCATAATGTTTCTTTCAGTGGCCCTCTTCCACAAAAGACAAATCGGCTAATCAATGACAACTTGATCGGTAGTTATAAACCAGTAGTGAAATACATAATAATTGGTTTCTTTCGGAGCCATTGTCTGGTCTTGCTCGGTCAACTTTACGTTTTCCACCTCGTAATGGAAACCGGGATATAATTTTTCCGCTAATGACAAAGAAATCTCTTTCGCTTCAAAATTCATTTGCGATTCAACATAATCCGACTTCACATCATCCCAGCAGTAAACTATAAAAGCGTAAATCATCCATAAATGCTCTGCCCCACCAAAACTATTCATGGATGATCACCTCATTTACATACAAGTTCTATTGCTGTCGCAGCCCTCTCTTGGGGCTCCGATTTCGGATCGAATTCCCCGTAATCGCCTCGAAGTAATTTGAGAACATTTCTTTCACTGTCAATTTCTGAAGTTGTCCTAACCCCTAATCTACGAAAAACTTCTAACGGAGGACACCAGCCCTGAATCGCATGCTGCAAAAGAAAACCCGCTACCACAAAAGGCAAAACTGCCCACTTGCGGTCTCGTGTTGACATCGCCAACCCGAAAAGCGAAATCGCCGCAGCATTCGTCTCGAGCATCCTCTCAACATCCCACTCACATTTCAATTCTTCAAGCCTGTCATCTATTTCATCTGGGTTCTGCGCATAATACAAAACCCTGATCTCTAACTCCTTACGGATCTGCTCATTTATCTCTTCATTTGTATGTTCTTCTACCCGAGTTTGCGTTTCAGCCGCTTTAGTCATAGCCTTCTCCTCATGTAAAGGATTTCAAATCGTTATTAGCGTCCCATTTTATGCCGACCAATAAGGAAAACTATAATCGCCAGCAAAAATAGGAATGTTCCCACTATATATCCTGCCACACCGGGACCAGTAACCATAGCCAATTGAATATAAGCGCCCCACAAAATAAAACCAAGCGCTATCAAAGCCAGCAGCAAAGATGCTAAAAACAACAGGACCCACACAAAAACATTCGTCAAAGTTTCCTTATACAAACAAAATATGTGATCCAGATGAACTTTAAACAGGTCACCGAATATATAGCCGATGTCTTTCAATATCATTACTGCGTCCTTGACTTTATTCATGTTTAGATTTCCTCATTAAAAGAGCAGCTACAAGACCAGTTGCAAACGATACCGCTACTGTCGTAAATGGCTTCTTTTGCACTACATCTCGAGAAACAGTAACAAGCTTTTCGCCTTTATCATGTACTATATCTTTTGTTTGATGATATCTCTTATTAGCCATTCCGCCAAAACCTTCCATTGCAACTCTAAGATTTTTTCTGGTTTCATGTACCTTATCACGACTGTAACCGCCAACATCCTCTATGGTGGTGCTTAAACTATCACGAAATTTAGCCATATCTTTCTTCAACCTTTCTATATCTTTTTCTAAATCTTTGTTCATTTTATCTCCTTTCGAGAGCACATCTTTGAGGCCAGTTTCCCAATCACTGATTTGATCTTCTGCTTGACCTTTTGTTATTCCGTACTTTTCTTGTATAATACCGACTAGTTTATCATAGGAACCACTGATCTTATCAATATCATCGTTAGTCAAATCACCCCATTGCTTTTTGACTTCACCTTTCAACTGATTCCATTGTGATTTCAATATATTTTTGTTCATTTTGAACTCCTTCATTAATCACTCATTTAAGCCAAAACTTTTCTTTTTGCGAAGATAATCAGATTTGACTGTTGACATCTGATCATCTGATCATAAACCGGCTTTCTAAAGCTTATCTATAGATTCTGCCTTATTATTTTTTAAAATATTTTCTATGGCTTTGTCATCTTCATGTTTTTCGGTATCGACTGCTAAAAGAGCACTTCCTTTTTCAAGGGCTTTTTGATATTGCTGTACTGTCAATTCCGTAAAACCCAACCCTATCAATCCGCCAAGTACACCACCAGAAACGGCTCCTACACCTGCACCGGTGAATATTGCCACTAGCGGACCTGCCACTAGCAAACCTGCGCCTCCAGTTGCAAGTGCTCCAACAGATGTCAATCCTGCTAAAATAGCTCCGGTTGCTGCACCAATACTGCCGCCAACAGCTGTACCTTCTGCACCTTTGGTTTCTGCTCTCATACCCAGACTTTGCTTCGCTGTAGGTTCAGAAGCTAAAACGCTGATCCTTTCCTCATTTATATTTTTCAGCACCAGTTCGTCGATGGCATTCGCCGCATCAACCGGATCATTGAATATTCCCACTATCATTTTGGACATAACTCAACCCTTCGTTTCTTAATTTTGACGTAATCTTTCTGAAGATGGTTTCTATATTTCGTCGCCGATCTCTTCGCCCGTATCTTCAATACCTTCACCAACATCTTCACCTGCGTCTTCGACTTCTTCAAATCCGTTATCATCTGTCTCGCATCCTGAAACATAAAATGAAGTTCCAGATACACAAATTGCAAGTGCAATTAACATCATCAATCTTTTAAGTAAATTCATCGTAAGATCCTTTCTAAAATTGTTTATTCTTGTTAATTATTTTTTTGGCCTTTTCAACATAAGCACCACATCTGTACCTCTGATGTTATCTGTCAAATACAGCTTATCCCCTTCTAATTCATATTTGTATGTAAATGCTTGTCCGGTATCGTTTATAAAAGTGATATCTTCGGCCGTTTTTTTCCACCTGCCTGTAAAAACTTTGATCCTGTCACCATAAGCTACTTCCGCACGATACGTCTGATCTTCACCGAGTATCAAATAGCTCCCGGTAAATTCACGCCCTTCCACTGTACTGCCGAGAAAATCAAATTCCTGCCTGGCCATCTCAGGCTTAAAATTATAAGTTTTCCATTCGCCCTCAACACTGCAACCAACTATCAAAGCCAAACCGGCAATTGCGGCTGCTATTAAAATATTCTTAAACATGATTTATCTCCCAAGTTTTTTTTGCTATCTGACAAAGTTCATAATCAACAGGACTATGAAAATAACCACAAATATATAAAATAGTATCTTTGCTATTCCCGCAGATGCAGACGCTATTCCGCCAAAACCGAATACTGCGGCAATTATCGCTATCACTAAAAATATAAGTGCCCAACCTAGCAATCCCATCTTTTCTCCTTTGCAATAAACTTTTTTTTTATTTAATTCTAAATACAAACTTAATTCAAAAACCCAACTACTTCTATAGGGAAAACCCTCAAAACCTATCATCTAAAAACTGAAAAATGGATAGTTTTTATCCTCCCTTAAGCTATTTATCTGTTAAAAGAACACGATTTTACCTGTTGAACATCAAGATCATAACTCAGCTTTGTTAAAATAATGTCATTCAAAACTGAGGGAGCCTAAGCTCCCCCATTAACCTTAACTTTTAGATTCTGCCCCTACCATGTTTCCGGGTCTAACAAATCTTCAAGCTCTTCCTTCCCCGTCTGTTGATCATCGGTATCAGTTCTCTGCTGATCTCCCTCGGATATATCATTCGTATCCATCTCATACCTTTGTTGCTGATCTTGCATCTGTTGCTGCTGTTCTTCTCCAGGCACAAAACCGTATGCATAAACCTGCCAGTAAGGCTCAGCTCCATAATTCTCATGAACCTCCTGAGCAAACGCGCTCTGCTGATTAAGCATTGCAAGAGCACTGTCTTCTTCTTCAACAACTGTTGCCTGAATCTGACGTTCTGTTGCATCTATCATAGCGACATTTTCTTCAGTATTAACTGAAAGTGTGGACCAGGGAACGATCGCGACGTCTTTGCCAAAGCCCATAAAACCACCAAAGCCGATCAATCCATAAGCAATATGTCCCTGGTGAGTGTCAATAACCATATCTTCAACTTCACCCAGATTAATCTCACCATCATTTTCCAAATCAAGACCTATCAATTCCGAAGCCAAAAGCATATCACTGTCAAACTGCTCTCTCCCGTATCCGCGGTCTTGTTGTTCTATACCTCTTCTTCGAACATTAGGACTCATCCGTCTTGTTCGCTGATCCCGGTATCTCTGGCCTTCTTGCTGTCTCTGCCAGTCATAATCTCTCTGTTGACCATACTGTTGCTGTTGCTGTTGCCTCTGCCGATCATAATCTCTTTGTTGACCATACTGCTGCTGCCTCTGCTGGCGCTGCTGACTTGAGTTGGTAAAATGAGAATCTATTCTTTGCATTATGTAAGGATCATTAATTTGTTGTACAAAATCAAGTCTAGGTGCCCTGTCAAGTTGCTGCCTGCTCACTTTCAAATAAACAATCGGATTTCTCCACTGTTCTTCGTCAGCTTCATTTCTATATCTTGAACCTGAATCACCTCTTCGAAAACCTAACGCTTTAAACGGTACCGCAACAAGTTCACCTTCGTATGACAAAACAAAATATTTAATTTTATTTTCGCTGTCATCAATAACCATTTCCTGAATAGTTGCTATGTTTTCCTGACCTTCAGAGTTTTGGTCCTCTTCATAGAAATCATACCATTGATCATCATTATAGTAATAACCTTCTTCTTCATAAGTATTTTCATCAAAATCACCACCATAACGTTGCCTTCTAAACTCATTATCTCTGACCCTGTCCATATCATATTCTTGTTGATCTCGGTTTCTTCTGCCTTGCCCCATATTTGATCGCGCCTTAACATCACTTCCAAGCAAATCTTCAGCCCTGCAAAGCAGACTCTGTCCTTGGTGTGTCCGCGATCTTTGTGTTATTCGTCTCTGCCTGCTTTGTCTCGTCTGTCTTTCGCGAGGCTGCATCGTATCCCTTTGCCACTGTCCCTGATTCCGTCGAGACCGCATTCGATCTCTCTGCGACTGTCTCTGGCTTCTCTGATCTCTGTATTGGTCTTCTTCTGTCCAGCGATCTCGTTGCTGTGCATTCAATATAGTCAAAGTTGATAAACAAAAAACTGCTGCCAAAAGAACCAGTTTAATCATTCTTTTTTGTCTCATTTTTTTACCCTATTTAAATTTTTCTATTGTGTTATATATTTACACGAAAAAAAACAGGGGACGCCTTTTACAGCGTTCCCCTGATTGGCAAATACAACTTAGTATCTCATGTTATTCTGATCAGTAGGACAATCTTTGTCTTTCATCTTATCTTTATATTTGTCCTCATGTTCAGAACGTTTTTTCTGACCCATATCATTGGCGTCATACTTCTGCTGCTCTTCGCCGGGAACAAAACCGTAAATACCGGTCCAGTATGGCTCTGCGCCAAAGTTTTCATGAACCTGCTGGGCAAAATCACGCTGACTCAACTTAGCGATTTTGTTATCTTCATCTTCGATAACCGCTGCATCTAGCTTATCTTCTGTGGCGTCAAGACTTGCAAACTCCTGATCCATATTGAGGTCGATTGAAGACCATGGAACTGCTGCAAGTTTTTCACCGATATTCAAGATACCGCCAAAGCTAACTAAACCATAAGCTATCTTACCCTGCTGGGTTTCAAATACGATATCTTCAATATTTCCAAGATCAGCTTCCTGTTGACTCTGAATATCATAGCCAACAATATTAGAAGCAATAACCAAATCACTCTCTTGCTGTTGCTGTTGCTTGTCCATTTTGTCGTCACTCTGGTCCATTGCCGTCTGACGATCACGCTGCTGCTGTTGCTGTGCCGTCTGCTGCTGCTGACGCTGTTGAGCCGACTGTCGGCTCATCTGGCCCTGTTGTTGCTGAGCTGTTTTGACACCCAGCTTAGAATAATAATTATCTATCTGCTGGCATGTCTGAGAATCTTTCAACTGATCAACCGAAGATAACTTTGGAGCCTGACTGAGCTGATCTTTTGTGATTTTTTTCAGCATAATATCCGGATTCTCGTTCATTTGTGCCATCTGCTGTCGATCACGCTGCTGTCTCTGCTGAAACTGCCGACCCTGCTGCTGGGACTGTTTCTTAAACTCAAAACCATCAAATGGTACAGCATGAAGATTGTCATTCATTGTCAAAACAACATACTTAACCTTATCCTGTTTATTATCGAATGCCAGATCTTCAACCTGGATCCCCGACTGCTGATCATCTGTGACGTCATACCATGAATCTTCTTGCTGCCGAGTCTGCTGCTGATCTTTCTGAATCTCTCTCTGCTGCTGCTGTCGCTGCTGCATCTGATCCCTTTGCTGCTGGCTCATCTGGGATTGCTGTTTGTCAGATTTGATCTTGACATCAGCTCCCATCATATTGTCAACACTGCAAAGCATACTCTGCTGTTGCTGCTGCTGACCCATCTGTTGCTGGCTCATCTGTTGTTGCTGACTCTTTTTAGACATATCTTCGTGGGCAGCTGCAATTGTCATTGCCGCAGCCATCGCCACTAATGCCATTACCATAAAACCTTTTTTTCTAAATAATCTTTTCATTTGTAAACTCCCTAAAAATTAATTACATTAAACTGTTTTTTATTCTTTCATAACTGGTTAACTTTAAACTCAAATAAATTCAAATTACCCCCTTTCTTAATCATATTTATTCTTCGTTCTTTATTTTATATATCTCTAACAACAAATAGAAATTGGCAATTTACCTATTTTTCATTTCACAAATATCTACTCTCTTTTCTATCGCCCTAAATTTTAAACTGATCCTCTACAATTGTTTTAGCCATCCAGAATTGAAACCACCACTAGGAAAATTACGAATATATATAGCTCTTTTCTTAACCTCTTTAAGCATTTCCCTTATTGAAACAAAACCTCATTTCCAAGACGATAATTGTAGTATATTGATAATTATGCATTTAGAAAAAGCTTACGAACAATTTCTGGTCAACTTAACGCCCAAGGAAAGGAAACACTATGCCAGGCAAAAAAATTCCTGAAAATTTAAAAGACATTCTTCCAAAACATGCACAGGACATCTACAAAGAAGCCTATAACAGCGCCTACGACCAGTACAAAGACCCCGACAAACGCCGCGGAGACGAATCCCGCGAAGAAGCCGCAAATAAAGTCGCATGGGCTGCCGTAAAAAAGGAATACAAAAAAGGCGATGACGGCAAATGGCATAGAAAATAGGAAAGCTAAATCATGCCTCACGCTGTTTGGAAAGGTAGAATACAATTTGGACCGGTCGATATACCCGTAAAGCTCTACAGCGCCGTTGCAGACATCTCGGTCCATTCACACCTCCTACATGATCAGGACAACGTCCGCCTTCAGCAAAAAATGGTCTGCGAAGCAGAAAACACACCAGTCCCAAAAGAACAATACGCAAAGGGCTACGAAGTCGAAACCGGCCAATACGTAATTCTCGAACCCGACGAACTCGACTTCCTTCAGCCCCAGGCCTCCCGACAGATACAAATAACCGAATTCGTAGAAACCGACCAGCTTGACGAACGCTACCTAGACCGAACTTACTATCTCGGCCCCGACAATGATGACCAGCTCTATGCAAACCTTACCCAGAGCCTTAAAAAATCTAATCTCGCAGGAATCTGCCAATGGACAATGCGAAAAAAATCATACATCGGAGTCCTCCAGTTCCAAAACGACATCCTGACCCTCACAACCCACCGCTACGCCGCTGAGGTCGTCTCTACCGACTCTTTCAACCTCGATCAAGCCAATATCTCCGACAAGGAACTTCAAATTTCTACCACTCTCATAAACCAGCTCCAGCAGAAATTCCAGCCCGAAAAATACCATGACGAGTATCAAATCAAACTCCAGAAACTTATAGAACAAAAAGCCAAAGGCCAAAAAGTCGAACTCCCTGCCATAGAAAAAGTTGCCCAAACTGACGAAAACCAGCTTTTGGACGCCCTCGAAAAAAGTCTTAAATCTTTGAAAGCAAGTAATGACTGACGACACATTAAAAAAAGTTGACGAAAAAGACGAGCTTGTCTGCGAACATTGCGGCCAGCTTTTCCATTACGACCACCGCAACCACTGCTGGAAATGCGATTCACTCACCTGCCCCTACTGCTCCACCGCCGAAAACATCTGCCCCGAATGCACTCAACAAATACTGCCCGAAAACATCGAACCAATGCTCGCCACCATCGGGAAACTCCAGACCGATCAAAATAAATGGGCTTACGAATTCAAATGGGACGGCATCCGCGCAATCTCATACTGGAACGGCCAGAAGCTGCGAATACAAAGCCGCAATCTCATCGACATGACCTTCCGCTACCCCGAACTCCGCGACCTGGGCAAATTCCTCCAGGAAGATGCAATTGTGGACGGCGAGATAATCGCCCTCGACAACGAAAACAAACCCAGCTTCTCAATCCTCCAGAAAAGAATGCACATCA
>CAZITB010000020.1:0-6419 GCA_964542055.1 uncultured Candidatus Kuenenia sp. | reverse complement strand
CGCGAAATGCAGCGAAGGCTCCTCCGCCACGGGGGGAATGCACATCAGCCCCGCAAAAGCAAAAACCGCACTACCAAAAATGCGGATATTCTACTACATCTTCGACCTGCTATTCCTAAACGGCAAACCCCTGACCGACCACACATACCTCCAAAGACGCCAACTCCTCGAAACCCTCGAAATCGACCACCCAGCCTGCCGCATCCCCCCAAGCTACACCGGCGATCCCGACAAAATCATCTCTGCCGCAAAACAATTCGCCCTCGAAGGAATAATCTGCAAAAAAATAGACAGCGTTTACTCACCCGGCAAACGCTCTAATGACTGGATAAAAGTCAAATTCGTAAACTCAAAAGAATTCGTCATCGGCGGCTTCAAATATTCACAAAACACTACAAACCGCATAGGCTCACTACAACTCGGCGCATTTGATGACCAGCTAAATCTTCACTACGTCGGAGCCGCTGGAACCGGCTTTTCACAATATGACCACGACCTGCTCTTAAGCAAACTAAAACCTATCATAACCCAAGACTCCCCATTCTATCAAACGTCCGTAAAAGACATCATCTTTACCAAACCCGTTTACGTCGCCCAGATCGAATACCGCCGCTGGCCAAAAGATTCCCTGCTCCAGCAATCTGCATATAAAGGATTAAGAACCGATAAACACCCCTCACAGATAAAACTAAAGGAGCCTTGATATGCCAGCTAAAATCTGGACAGGAACTTTAAGCTTCGTACTGGTCTCCATACCCGTTCAGCTAGTCTCCGCCGTACGCCGCAACCGCGTATCTTTCCGCATGATGCACAAAACCGACAACTCATTCCTTCAGCGGCAAATGTACTGCCCCAAAGACAACCAGATCATCCACCCCGAACACATCGTCAACGGCTACGAAGTCGAAAACGAAAAATACGTCATCGTAAGAGAAAACGAATACAAAGCCCTCGAACCAAAAAGAAGCCAGAGTATCGAAATAGAATCATTCATCGACATCGACGAAGTCGATCCAATCTATTTCGACCGCCCCTACTACATCATCCCCGGCAAAGGCGGCAACAAATCCTACCAGATGCTCCGCCAGGTAATGACAAAAACCAACAAAATGGGCATCTCCAGGATCGTCCTCCATTCCAGGGAACACCTCGTCATTGTAAGAGCAAAAGAAAATCTCTTAGAACTGATGACCCTCCATTTCCATGACCAGCTGCGCGACACAAAAGAAATAACACCCTCCATTAAACCCAGACAAGCCGAAGTAAAAAAATTAACCTCTGTCATCGAACAATTCAAATCCGACTACGACCCAAAAAAATACATAGACGAGCATCGAAAACAGGTTCTCGAATTTCTCGAACAGAAAGTAAAACAAGGCCAGACCATAACTGTCCAGCAGCCCCAGGAAGAGGAAGAACACTTCCCCGAATCAGAAACCGACCTTGTCGCTGCTCTCGAAGAATCATTATCAAAGGTAAAAAACAAGTAATATGAGCAAAGTAATCACAATCGAAGGAAAGAAACTCAAAGTATCGAACCTCGACAAGGTTCTCTACCCCGAAACCGGCTTCACAAAAGCACAGGTAATCGACTACTACAGCAAAATTGCACCTTTCATATTACCCCACGTCAAAGACCGTCCCCTGACTTTAAAAAGATACCCCGACGGAGTCGAAAGCGAATTCTTCTACGAAAAACAATGCCCCTCACACAAACCCAAATGGGTCGAAACCACCGACAAATCCCAGGTAGAAAAAAACTACTGCCTCTTAAACGATCTGCCCTCACTGCTTTGGGTCGCAAATCTCGCTTCCATCGAAATCCACACCATGCTCGCGACCACCCAAAACCTCAACCGCCCCACAATGGTCGTCTTCGACCTCGACCCCGGCCCGCCAGCCGATCTTCTCGACTGTTTCGAAGTCGCCATGATAATGCGAAAAATGTTCCGCGGGATCAACCTGAAAAGCTTCCCCAAAGTATCGGGCGGCAATGGCCTCCACCTCTACCTGCCCTTAAACACCGAAATCGATTACGACCACACCAGAAATTTCGCCAAAAAAGTCGCCCAGACAATGGAAAAATTCTACCCGGACCGTGTCATCAGCAAAATGACCAAAAAACTCCGAACCGGCAAAATCTTCATCGACTGGTCACAAAACTCCCACCACAAAACAACCGTCGCCGTTTACTCTCTCCGCGCCCGCAGCCGTCCAACCGTCTCGATGCCCGTCTCATGGCAGCAGATAGAAGACACCTTAAACAAAAAACAACCCCAGGACTTGATCTTCTCACCCGACCAAACCATAGAAATCCTCCAAAAACGAGGCGACCTTTTCGAAAAAATGCTCACTCTCAAACAGCAGCTGCCATACTCTCATACAGATTCTAAACCAACACAAACATCACAAGACAGTCTGAAAACCTATGAACAAAAAAGAAACTTTACCAAAACCGCAGAACCCGCTCCCGGCCACACAGAATCGCTCGGCAACCTTTTCGTCATACAGAAACACTCCGCCACAAGACTCCACTATGATCTCCGCCTCGAATCACAAGGCGTCCTCAAATCCTGGGCCATCCCCAAAGGCCCATCTTCAAACCCTTCCGACAAAAGACTCGCCGTCCAGACCGAGGACCACCCAATCGACTACAAAGACTTCGAAGGCGAAATCCCCCAGGGCAGTTACGGCGCAGGCTCTGTCATAATCTGGGATCAAGGCACCTACAAAAACACAACCAAAACAGCAAAAAAAGATATTCCTTTACCACAAGCCATAGTTAATGGTAAAATAGAATTGGTTTTTAACGGTCTCAAAATAAAAGGCAAGTACGCCCTGGTAAAACTAAAAAATAGCCAAAACCAGTGGCTGCTGATAAAGAAAAAAGATAAATACACCGGTTCACTGCCCGAAGACCTCGAACAGGTAGGCAAATCGGTTGTTACCGGTCAGACTATAAAACGAAAAAAATAAGCAAAAAGAGGAAATCCAATGAATGAGGACAAAAAAATAGAACAAAAAATCACATCAACTTTGGAATGGTCGTTCTTTTCCGTTATCTTCGGATTTTTAGTTTTCTTCGCACTTATCGGAATCGTATGGCTGCTCTACGGCCTGATTTCACCAATACTTGTTGGCCTGCTGCTTGCTTTCATTTTCAGACCTATCATCAACTGGACACACGACCACTGGCAATGGCACCCCTGGCTGACAACTTCCCTGCTGCTGCTATTGATAATTCTTCTCATTGCCTCATTAATGATTTACATGGTTCCTCTACTAACAACACAAATTTCACAATTTATTGATAACTTACCAAAATACATAGAAAAAATCTCAAATTTCGCCGCAGACCAGCATATCTCCATAGATAAGGACCTCCGCGAAAGAATGACACAAACCGCCGAAAAGCCGGAAAAGCTCCTCCCCCTTATATTTCAAGGCACCGCCAAGTCCTTCGGCATGCTTTCCAAAGTCTTGGGAAATGTCAGCTACGCAATAGTTTACATGCTGTTACTCATTGTATTTTTCGTTACATTTTCCCTGCATCTGCCAAAAATAAATGAATGGTTCAAACAGTTTCAACCACTTTCAAAAAGGGACCAAATAAATGATGTCCTCAAAAAAATCTATGATGCCGCCGGAGCATTCCTTAGAACACGTCTTCTCATTGCGGTAATTCTAAGTATCTTCTTCTCCGCTGGTTGGGGATTCTCAGGCGTACCATACTGGCTCTTTCTTGGTATCGCCACCGGCATCTTAAATATCATCCCATACGCTTCCATAATCGGATGGATCATCGCCCTGCTAATTAACGCCCTTGAAAGCGCAACAACTGGAGGTGTCCTCCAGGCATTGCTGTGGCCAACCGTAGTTTACACCATCGGACAGGGAATCGACGGCTGGGTACTAACCCCTTACCTCCAAGGAGGAAAACTGGAAATTCACCCCGTTATTATCATTTTCGCCGTTCTTGCAGGAGGTGCCGTTGCCGGCTTGCTCGGCATGCTCATTGCCATACCCCTCGTAGCTGCATGGAAAATCTTCTTTACAGAAATGGTTAAACCAAAACTCACCCAGTGGGCCGAAAATAATTAGCTAGTTCTAATTTTAATGCAGTAGTACAGATGTTTTTTAGCCTTGGAGTTGACTAACTTATAGATTGCGCGACCTTTACCGTCTCCGCCTTATCCGCCTCTTCCTGAACCTTCAACTTGGCAAACAGATTCTTGACCACCTTATAATCAACCAGCCGCTCCGCTTTTTCATAAAACTTCACCAACTGCTCATCAAGTTTCAACGCCGTATCAACCACATCATCAACACTCATATCGCTATCAATCCTTTTAACCTGCTCAATATCCAGCATCCCGTAATCAGGCGCATACTGCATCCAGGTATCCATCAGCCTCTGCTTGGTCTTTTCATTGTATTCAGCCGTCGCTTTTTCAAAATTCTTCTCATGTCTGCTCATATAACTCAGCAAAACCTTCACCCTTTTTTTATCCGCTTCTTCGGATAATTCACTAAAGTAGTCAGATAATTGCTTATGAAAATTCTGTATAAATTCCAGCAAATCTTTAACTCTTATATATGTTGTAGTCATATCTGATCAATCCTGAGGTTTAACATGATTTCTAAAGCACCAAGATCAATTCTAATACATCTTAAATACAAATATATAAGCAAAACCCTTAATTTTGACCCCTTTTTTTGCCTATAAATCCTTAAAACACAAATAAATTCGATAATGCGTATTTGCCTTGCATACAAACAAGGAAATTCCCGATACCACCCAAACATTTATCCATTAAGATACTTTATATCAATTAACTTTTTACAGGAGACATCATGAAAGATTTAATCAAAAAGATTTGTGTATTTGTAACTGCCGTCACACTCGCAATTGCCGCCTCTGGCTGCAACACACTTGAAGGCGCAGGCGAAGATATTCAATCAGGTGGCGAAGCAATCGAAGATGCCGCTGACTAGTTTCGCATCACAATCTTCGAATTTGACACGAAAGGAACTTAGCCCATGGCTAAAAAAACTCTACCTCCACAAACTCAAGCCAACCAGCCCGGCAGAGAGTCAAAAATGAAGCCCCGGCCCAAAAGTTCTGCAAAAAAATACTCACCCGCTGGAAAGCTGAAAAATAAAATCGCTGTCATTACCGGCGGCGACAGCGGTATAGGTAAATCCGCCGCAGTCGCATTCGCAAAAGAAGGCGCTCACTGCGTCATAATCTACCTTGAAGAAACAAAAGATGCTCAGCAGACAAAAAAACTCATCGAAAAACAAGGGCAAAAAGCACTTCTCATCCAGGGCGACGTCGGCGACAGCCAGTTCTGCCAGCAAGCCGTTGATCAGATAAAGAAACAATTCAAACGAATCGACATACTTGTCAACAACGCCGCCGAACAGCACGAAGTTAAATCAATTAAAGACCTCACCGACAACCAACTACACAAAACTTTCAGAACTAATATTTTTTCCCAGTTTTACATGGTCCGAAACGCACTCATGATTATGCCCCCCGGAAGCTCAATAATAAACACCGCATCCATAACAGCTTACCAGGGCCACCCAACTCTGATCGACTACTCATCTACCAAAGGTGCCGTCGTCTCCTTTACCAGGTCACTGGCCATATCACTTGCACCCGACATCAGAGTAAACGCCATTGCACCAGGACCAATCTGGACCCCTCTGATACCTGCTTCATTCGAAGAAGAAAAAGTCCAGTCTTTCGGATCAAATACCCTGCTTGGCAGACCCGGCCAGCCAGATGAAATCGCTCCCGCTTACGTATATCTCGCAAGCAGCGACTCATCGTACATGACCGGCCAGGTTCTACATCCAAACGGAGGAAGAATCATAAACTCGTGAGGAACTCAATGAACAAATTAAACGTAAACAACATTTCTAGACGCAGCGTTCTTAAATTTACTTCAGGCTTCGCACTAGCTGCCGCTATAAATCCATTATTCGCAAAAGATAACATTTTTTTCAGAAAGGATAAAACGATGAATATTCTCGAAAATGCTTACAAAGACGGACAATACGTTCTACCAGAATTGCCATACGCCTATGACGCACTCGAACCGCTTTACGACAAACAGACTCTACAGATTCACCACGACAAACACCACGCAGGCTATGTAAAAAAACTAAACACCGCCATCGAAAAACTCGCCCAAGCCAGAAAGCAAGGCGACTTTTCAAATATCCAGTCCCTTTCAAGCGACCTCGCCTTCAACGGCAGCGGACACATGCTCCACACGATATTCTGGCACTCGATGAAACCAGGCGGCAACAAAGATGAAATGCCCTCCCAACTTCAAAACGCTTTCAAAGACAGTTTCGGCTCAGTTGAAGCCGCCATGGCTCAATTCGCTGCAGCCACAAAAGCTGTC
>CAZITB010000019.1:0-30592 GCA_964542055.1 uncultured Candidatus Kuenenia sp. | reverse complement strand
TCGAACAGTAGTCAAGCCCCAGCATTAAACGGTCCTGAAACTCATCGATAAACTTCCAGGCGTGATCGGTATCTCTTTGCAGTGCGTTAAGACCACTACCGGCTGAAATATCACCGTAAAGATTGGGATATTGCCGCATCAGCCTTACGACCGCACCGCCCTTAGCGATCGGTGTTTGCAGATAACTGTTTTTTTCTCTTGCTGTTATATCACCGCTTATTTCGCTCCAGAATGCTGCGCTGTGCCCAAAGAACTTAAGCTTTGGGAATTTCTTTAATACAGCTTCAAGGCCCGGCAGACCAAGATCGTCTATTACACCATAACTTTTAAAACGAGGCGGTATTGTGTGGAAAGTAACAGGGAAATCAACTTTTTCACAGGCCTCAAGCAATTCGAGCACTTGTGGATTTTCCCATCTGAGATTAGGCACAAATTCACCAAAACCTTTACAGCCTAAATCCTTATATTGCTCAAGCAGATACTCAAATCTTCTCGGTGAACTCATACCCTCTACTTCAACAAGCCTCGGGTCAAGGTTGCAGAAAGGGATAAATCGACCGGGATACTTTTGGCAAATATAAAGTATCTCACCGAAACTTTGATATTCCATCGGTGATTCCGCATTATTCAAAGACAATATAACAGCCTTATCAACTCCCTTGCTGTCCATTGTCTCTATCTGCTGCTCAGCTGATAAAAAGGTAGATTGTGTCTTTGGGTACGGTTTTATCTTTGGCCATGCATAAACGTGGGCGTGACAGTCAATTATCATATCTTAAACCTTTTCAATTTGCTTGCTTTTTACTGATTTTTCAAGAGCCTCAAGCACTTTAACCGGTATCAGCATTTCATCCGCAGATTCAGGCTCCTGACCGGTCTTGAACATTTTTGTGAACGTCTTGATACCAGTTAGATAAGGATTCTCATCGAAAACAATATCCTGATGGATATTTTTTTTGCTTCCAATTACGCCGATACCAAAACCGCTGCATCCTTCATTAATTAGATGCATAGTTACGATCTTTCCATCCGGATACATCAACTGTCCAGTAGCACCATTGCCGTTTGCTGTTACAAGTACTTTGCTTACGTTATAACCAAAGGCCTTCAGGATCATATCTACCTGGTGTATGCCGTAAAAAAATATTCCACCCCATTTACTTAATAAATCACAAGGCCCCCATGTTTCACCAGCTAAAATGTCACCTGCACTGTCAAGTTTCTTAACGAAACGCTTAAAGCTTTTCTGGTGAGGCAAAACACTAAAACTTGTAACCGGGGCACCAGATTTTGAGGCAACTTCCAGAAATTCACTGCCTTCTTCTGACCTGTAGCAAAAAGGTTTATCGACAAAAGCTGGAATTCCTTTTTTTATAAAAGGTGTTACAGGTTTAAGGTGATACTTGGGATGGCGATGATCAACTATAACTGCATCAACCTTGCCCAGCATATCTTTGGGCTTGTCAACAATATTAGCTATAGACCCTTTTTTAGCTGCGTCTTTCGCATACTTTTCGGTCTCGCCCCAGACATAGTCAACATTGAATCCTTTTACGAGCTTATCAACATTGATTGTCTTAGCGATTGCTGCTGTGTGTGAATTTTCTGCTCCAATTATGCCAATTATCATTGTCTATCCTATCAATTTTATTTACTGAAAGTACTGCTATAAGCTCCTTCTTCATTTTCTGTGCTATCTTCGTCCAGCAGTTGCTGATAATTTTCGACAACTTTTTTATATGCCTGAGCATAAGCCTCAATAACCTTCGGCTCAAAATGTTTGAACCATGGAATACGAATAACTTTATTATTGACTTGCTCACAAACAGGAAGAGATCTTGAGTATAAAGGGTTCTTTTCTGAACCTTCGGGTAAATTCGCAAATCTTGTAGGTTTGCCATGATGATAGACATCCATTTGGGTAAACAGTGGATGAGTGTGTAAGGGCTTATTGCAGCCGGGACTGCATAAAACACCTTCAGCCGATACCGCATCAGCAAATCTTTTCACTGAAAGTCCGCCTAGTTCCTGTGGTTTATAGTGGGCCAGACAAAAATACCAGCCTCCTTTGCTGCAGCCGCTGTCTTTTTCCGGTCTGTGAACTTTAAGACCTGGCAGTTCATCGATCAAATCACCAAAATAATTCATCGCCTTATTAATTTCGGCAAATTGCTCTTCAAATTTTTTCAGTTGAACTCTGCCGAAAGCGGCACTCAATTGATGCATCCTACCTTTCACACCGCCGCAAGGAATACCTGTAAACTTCTGTAATTCTTTAGATTCTATCAATCTATGTTTTTCATAATGTCCAAAAAGCAGGACTTTTTCGTAAGTTTCTTTATCATCAGTTGTCAGAACACCGCCTTCACCTACAGGAAAAGACTTTCCGCTCATTATGCTGAAACCGGCTGCATCACCGAAAGTACCTACCTGTTTTCCTTTATAAAGAGATGAATGAGCATGTGAGCAATCTTCGAAAAGCTTCAGATTATATTTTTCTGCAATAGCTGATATTCTGTCCATATCCGCAGGCATAGCAGCGTAATGAACAACTATTATTGCCTTCGTTCTTTTGGTAATGCATTTTTCGATATCAGCTGGATCGATGCATAGTGTCTCAGGATCGATGTCAGCAAAAACAGGTGTAGCTCCAAGAGAATAAAGCTGAACAATAGAAGCCCAGTAAGTAATACCCGGACATATCACTTCATCCCCGGCTCCAATGCCCAATGCGTGTAAGCCTGACAGAATAGCCATTGTGCCGTTTGGGTGACCGATGGCGAATTCGGACTCAAACTTTTGGGCAAATTCCTTCTCAAATTCGGCGGTAATATTCCAGCCGCTCATATTACCTGCATGCAGGACTTCCAAAACAGCTTCTTCGTGTTCTTTTGTAACAATAGGCCATTTTAACACACGGCTGTAATCAGCTTTAATATGCTTTGGGCCACCTTTAATAGCTAAAGTTACTCTTGAATTACTCAATGACATATTCCTTTAATTTTTTAACATTCAATCCAGTTCAAACAGTTAGTAAATTTATTTATAGAACCATTTATATTGACGTTAAAAACCGACTGATATAAAATGATTGCATTGTTAATTTTTTTATATTACAATCGAGCACATTAGCGCTAACCCTAAAAAACTTTGTGAATTTTGTCAAGGATTTTTTAAGATTTCATGAAAAAAAAGAATATAAGGCTCCAGGATATAGCTGATTCTATTGGTTGTTCATTAAATACAGTTAGTTTGATATTGCGAGGTTCCACTAAGTACTCAGAAGCACTGACCAATAAAGTTAAGAAAACCGCTAAAGAGTTGGGTTACATCAGGAATATAGCAGCTAGTAATTTGGCTTCGAAAAGAAGTGGCATAATCGGTATATATGCCAGAAATCTCAAAGATGCAGTTCGCTATGAAATGGTAAATCAATTAATCGTTGAACTGAGTAAAACACAGTATAAGCCAATGCTTGCTGTCAGTTATGATTTCCAAAAAAAGTGGCATGAATCAACCTGGATACAGTCTTTTTTAGAATTTAATGTAGATGCTGTTATAGCAATAAACGAACAAGTGAGTATTCTCCCCGAATGGGCAAAAAGTAAGCCTTTGATCCTGTCAGGGTCTCACCCGGGTAATGCCCGCGGGTGCGATGAGATTGCATTAGACAGAAAAGAAGCACTAGAACTTGGAGTTAATTATCTTATTTCAAAATCACATAAAAAAATTGGAGTTGTGGACTTCAAAGGAGGAGGGTGTTTTTGGTATAATTTATCCAAGGGCATTTCTGTCAGGAACGAAAACATCAAATTTTCCAAAGTACTCCTCCCATCTGATATTTCAGAAAATAATAAAGATACTATCTATGATATTATCTTAAAGGCTTACAAGGATGGATATTATGCTTTTTTGGTAGGAGATACTCCTAAGGCTATCTCAATTGCCAGCCATATCCAGAACCGAAATGATAAAATTTTCAATGACATAGAAATCGTTGCTTACGATTATTTTCCATGGAATAAGTACCTGAAAGCCAAAGTAATTACTATTGAACAACCCATACAAGAATTAGTTAACCAGACAGTTGATGTTCTAAGAAAACGTTTGAATGATCCATCTGCCAAGCCAATAAGAAAAATACTTAAGCATACCCTGGCGACATAATCAATCTCTTTAAATGCAATTTCAGATAATTTTAAAAGAAATTACAAGAGAAGGGATTGAGAGTTTACAAAACGCTTGACATAGGATCACGCGTTTTTTATTTTGTGGTGCGTTTTAGGTATTCCACTTCGCGGGGAGATAGTTTTCGGTATTTGCCGATGGATATGCCCTTTAGGTTTATGCTGCCGATCTTGGTGCGTTTGAGTGATTTAACCTTGTGGCCCAGCTTTTCGAGCATTCGGCGGACTTGTCGGTTTTTGCCTTCGGAGATTACAATTTCTACAAGTGATTCGACATTATTGCGTTTTAAAATTTTGAGTGCTGCGCGTTGGGTTTTTCCTTCGGAGAGCCAGATTCCTTTCTTGATTTTTTCGATATCCTCGCCCTGGAGTTTTCCTTTGACGCTGACGTGATATGTTTTGGGCAGCTCGTAGCGGGGATGAGTTAACCGGTTGGTTAGTTCGCTGTCATTGGTGAGGATGATCGCTCCGGTGGTATCTTTGTCAAGGCGGCCGACGCAGAATATCCGCTGTTTGCAATCGATGAGATCGATGGCGATTTTGCGGCCTTGGGGATCGAAATTTGTGCACAGAATATTTTTTGGTTTATTGAGCAGGTAATAAACCTTTTCTTCAAATTTAATTTTCTTGTTGTTGACTGTGATTGTGTCTTTGTCGGGGTCAGCAAAGGCGGGCAGCACGTCGACGACCTGATTGTTAACTTTTACAAAGCCGTCAAGTATAAGCTGTTCGCAATTTCGCCTGGAATCGATACCTGCGGAGGCTAGAATTTTCTGGAGTCTTTCTTTCATTAGTATGTTATTCCTAAATCTATGTTAAGTTTGCTTCCGTAAATGATGAATACGCATGAAAGGACCCAAAGTGCTAAACCGATTTGGAAAGGAACATCTTTTATGATCAGTTCAACGGGGCCGGCGTAAATGCCTCGCTGAATGAGGGCGCTGAAGCGGAAAACGCAGTAGAGCACTAGCGGTGTGGTGTAAACGAGGTTGTGAGTTCCGAAACGTGCGACGGTCAGGTCGTCCATGGTGTATAAGAGGAAACAGACGACGGCGATGGAACTGGTGACGTTTAACATGTGGTCGAGAAGAGTGGGGGTATATGCGCCGAGTGTTTCGCGGAATTGTTGACTGTTTTCCTGCAGGAGCAGGAGTTCGCTTCTGCGTTTGCCGAAGCCGAGGAACAGGCAAAGTGCGAATGTGCAAATGATAAGCCATGGCGAGATGTCAACGCCAATGACTACGGCACCAGCGATAGCTCGGAGAACGAAGCCGAATGAAATTATAATGACATCTAAAATGAGCATGTTTTTAAGTTTAAGCGTATAGAGAATATTTAGAACAAGGTAGAGGATTATTATGGCGGCGAACTGTTTTACGAGTAAATAGCTGAAAATTAGAGCGATTGCTGCGCATACTATTGCGATAAAAGATGCGGCAGGGATTGAAACTGTTCCGCTTGCCAGGGGTCGATGCGATTTTTCGGGATGTATGCGATCGGCTTTTCTGTCAAAGATGTCGTTGAAGATGTATGTAGCCGAGGCAGCGAGAGAAAAGCAGATAAATGCGGCGATAGCGCTAAAAATGGCAACTTTTACCTGTTCAATGGGCTGGGCAAGTTTCTGGCTGAATATCAGTGCCGCGAAAATGAACATGTTCTTGGTCCAGTGCCAAGGTCTGAGTATCATTAACAGCTGTTTCATTTAAGTACCTGCATTAATTAAAGTTTAAGTAATTGACTGGTCAAACTTATGGTATTATACTGACCTCACGATATTTGTATAGGAAAAACATAGGAGCAGGAATTGATCAAAACGGTATTGTTTGACCTGGATGATACACTATATGACGAGATAGATTACTGCAGGAGCGGTTTTCGGGCGGTTGCGGGATATTTGGCGGGTAAATATTCCATTTCGGCAGATAAGGCATTTGAGATAATGTGGGGCGAATTTACAGGCGGGAATAGGGAGAGGGTTTTTAATAAGGTTCTTGATGGTATGGAAATTGCGTATGACGGTGAAATAATTCATTTGCTTGTAGGGACTTACCGCAATCATAAGCCATCTTTAATGCTGCCGGATGAGAGCAGGGAGGTCTTGGAGCGTTTATCTGGAAAGTATAAGTTGGGTTTGGTTAGTGATGGTTATTTGCCAGCTCAGCGTTATAAATTGGATGAGTTAGATATTGAGAAATATTTTGAAGTTATTGTTTTTACAGAGGAAATAGGGCGGGAATTTTGGAAACCTAGTACCCGTGGATTTGAGATTGCGTGTGAAAAAATTTCAAATTCTTACGAACAAAGTGTTTATGTAGCGGATAATATTACTAAAGACTTTGCAGGGCCCAATAAACTTGGGTTTGCTGCTGCAATTCAGCTGATAAGGGCTAATAAAGTCCACAAATATGAGGCTCCAAATGAAATCGCAAAGCCCAGTCATGTGGTAAAGAATCTTTATGATGTAGAAAAAATAATTGAAAGTCTTTGAAACTGCTAAGGTTAGATATATTTTTTTATTGACTAAAGGTGTGTTTAAGAGCATAATAACTGTCTAAAATTTAGTATTTAAAAGCACGTATAAGGAGTATTTGATGCCCCCAAGAGCAAATCAGAGTAATGCATCGCTTTATTCAGCGATATTTTTTGCAGCAGTATTTATCGCGGCTACGGTCGCAGCGATAATTTTTTATCTCAAATCGGAAGATAACAGGAAGTTGTATCTCGATGCACAGGCTGAAATGCAGGAGATTGCCCGAGGCAGAGAAAAGGCAGATGTGGGCAAAACTCTGCCGGGCAAAAGCTATCTTGGAACAATGAGTGAGTACCTTGATCGGCTTGCTGATAAGATAGGCGGAGTAGCTACAGAGGATGCGACGGCTGAGGTGAAGTTTAACGAGATAATGAATAGTATGGATTCTATGTACCAGAGGATCCAAGGTGCGGATTTTGACCCGAATGGTCAGACAGTTGTGAGGGTTTTGGAGCTTTTGAACCAGGCGAGGAACGCGGCTTTGAATCTTGCAGCTGAAAAAGGTGATCAGTTGAAGAAGATTCAAAATGAGTTCGATGCAGCTCAAGAAGCTCATTTGGAAAGTGAAAAACAGTGGCAGCAGCATTTGGAGGCTCAGAAGCAGATGGTTGATGAGGCTCAGCAGAAGTATGCAAATTTGCAGGAATTGATTGATACAAAGTTTGGTGAGCAGATTGGTTCGCTTACCAGGAGATTTGAAGAAACAAGACAGGAACTTAATGCTACCAAGGATGATCTGCTGAGGACGAAGGCAGAGTTAAATCAGGCCGAAGAAAGAATGCGCCACTATATGGGCGTGATCGAAAGTATCAAGCCGCAGCCTTTGAAAGAAATAAAGGCGTTTGAGCCTGATGGCCAGATCGTTTCTGTTGATCCTTCGACCGGTATTGTGATTTTGAACCTTGGTTCAGATGACCATGTTTATCCGGGTTTGACGTTCTCGGTTTATAATAAGAATGCTCCGATACCGCCAGATGGCAAAGGCAAGGCAGAGGTTGAAATATTTGATGTTGAAAAAAGGATATCTATTGCTCGTATTAAGCCTGAATCTGTTGATCCGAAACAGTCTATCATAGCTGAGGATCCGATAGCAAATTTGATCTGGGATGAGGAAGAGGTCAATACTTTTGTAGTGGCTGGTCAGTTTGATATCAATGATGACGGCAGGCCAGATTTGGATGGTAAAGAAAAGATCAAACAGATGATCGAGGATTGGGGAGCTGAAGTTGCCGATGATGTTACGATCGAAACCGATTTTGTGGTTTTGGGCAGGGCTCCTGTAGTACCGCCAAAGCCGAGTACTGCTGATATTAATTTTGATCCAACAGCGATGGAAAGATATGAAGAAGCAGTGAAGAGCAGGGATTTTTATGAAAGAGTTGTTGAGAAGGCTTCGAATTTCTCAATTCCGGTTTTTGATACCAGCAGGTTCATGCACTTTATCGGACAGAGTCAACAGCTGGGAAATTAATCTAGTGTTATAAAATTTATAAAGGGATAGATCAATTCTATCCCTTTTTTTTTATTTGGCGAATTTTAAGCTTATCCCGATTGATCTGACGAGTACCTCACCTGTGAAATTTTTAGCATCAGGAGTTTGTAATCCTTTTTTCATTGCGGCAAGTGTTATGGTTTGATTAGCTTTGATCACGCCGCCGAGAGGCTGGCCTGTGTCGCAATCGAGACCAGAGGGAGCGTCAATAGAAATTTTGTGTTTACCAGTGGAATTTAGCTCATCGAATATTTCCAGGTAAGGGTCCTTGACTTGGCCTTTTAGTCCAGTTCCGAAAATTGCATCTATAATGATGTCTGCATCTGAATACAAGTTTTTAAATTTGTTGATTTTTTCTTTTTCGGTATCGAATGATTCTATAATCAGTTTCATGTTCTTTACGATCTCAAAATTTGTTTTAGCGTCGCCTTTGATTTTTTCAGGATCGCCTGTGATTATTACAGAGACATCGAAATTATAGTTGCAAAGATGACGAGCAATCACAAAACCATCGCCTCCGTTGTTACCGGTTCCACAAATGATACAGACTTTTTTGCCATTTATTTTTTTTAGCTGATCGATGACAATCTGACTGCAGTTTATACCGGCGTTTTCCATTAGAATGATTCCGGGGATTTTGAGATTTTCGATGGCGTGTTTATCGAATTGCCTGACTTGCTGAGTCGTCATTATTGTATGTTTTGACATTTTTGATTCCCACAATAAAGGTTTACAAAATTAAGGTTATCCAATACAATTTAACCTAAGTTATTAAATGGAGCAATAGTCAATGCATATTTTGTTAACAAATGATGATGGAATTTTGGCACCTGGTATCAGTGCGATTTATCCGTATTTGAAGAAGCTGGGTGATGTTACGGTTGCTGCACCAACTGAAGTGAAAAGCGGGGCGGGACACAGTATTACTATACATCAGCAGCTTGAATGTAAAAAAATCGATGTTAACGGGCTTTTTACAGGTTATAGTGTTTTGGGATCGCCAGCTGATTGTGTTAAGCTTGCACTTATGGAACTGACCAAGAAACCAGTTGACCTTGTTGTTTCGGGAATCAATGACGGCGCCAATGTGGGAGTAAATGTTTATTACAGCGGTACTGTGGCGGCTGCAATGGAAGCTGCATTTTATAATATTCCATCGGTTGCGCTTAGCCTGGCGATTGATGATGAGATGGATTTTAAGGCAGGAGCATCACACTGTTTTAAGACTTTGAAGAAGCTACTGCCGCTTGATCCGGGTGATGTAATAAACATTAATGTTCCGGTTTTGTCTGAGGGTAAGCCGAAAGGGGTTAAAGTAGTTGCGCAATCTACGAGGGGTTTTGAGGAACACTACATTAAGAGAAAGACGCAGCAGGGTCAAATTTTGTATTTGCCTGAGGATGGTGAGCATAGTATGGAAGTGGAAGTAACTGACACGACGGCTTTGCTGGAAGGTCATGTTACGGTTACGGCACTGCATTATGATATGACGGATCACCGAAAGACGCAGAAACTGGGTCGCAAGAAACTTTGAAATTTGATTAAGAGTTTTTTTGGAAGATTTTGCCTTCGGTTCCGGCAATTATTCTTTTGATATTCGTTCGGTGGCGGACCACAATCATCAGTTGAATGAGGGCTGCAACTACAAGCAGCGGCCATAAATTGATAATTTTCCAGTTGTCGTTAATTGCGATGTTGACGATAACAGTAATGATAAATGCGAAGCCGCCAATTATAGAGGCAAGTGAAACGTAACGCCATATAAGTACAGTGATTGCCCAGACTATAAAGGCTGCAACAGCGGCGGTGGTGAAATACGGGTATAAACCCAGGCCATAGCCTAAGCTGGTTGCGACGCCTTTACCTCCTTTAAAATTCAAGTAAACAGGGAAAATATGCCCCAAAACAGCCATCAAACCGACGCAAAGCCACAAAATAATTGTGATAGAATTTGGGTTTTTACCAACATAAAAGGAGGCTATGAAAGTTGGGATGAAACCTTTGAGGACATCGAGAACGAAACATAAATAGGCCCATTTTTTGCCAAGTGCCCGTGAGACGTTGGTAGCGCCGATATTGCCTGAACCGATTGAACGGAGATCTTTGCCATGGAGTTTTGCAATTAAAAGGCCAAAAGGTATTGAGCCGAGAAAATATGCAATTGCAATCAAGAAAAACAATTCCATCTATTTGTCCCTTAATATGTAAGTGGAAGACTATTTAAAATATTTTTAGCTTCGTATGACAAGTAATGATTTGGGTGAAAATAAACGAGAGCCTCAAGAATTTCTCTTGCTTTGTGGAGATAATTGTTTTTTATGTCCTTATTGTCATCAGTCTGCTGCTGCCAAAGTTGTACTCTTAGAAGTCCCATCTCATAGAGAGCTCCAACGGCTCCATCTGATTGAGGGTACTTATCAGAAACTTCTTTCAAATGGATGAGTTTGCGTGACTGGTCATTTATAATTAATGCCTGAGTCAATAATATATTGTCGATCAAAGGGGAGTTTTTGCCGGCATCTAGGAGGAGATCGTTTAGTTTTTCCTGATAATTGAGTTCATTTGGATTTAATGAAATGAATCTAGTGAGCAGCAATTTGGAATTTCTATCATTGTTGTGATTTTGCGGGCCGATAATTTCTTTAAACTGCAAAGTTCTGAATTTTAGATCATCAATTAAGGGTTTGGTCATAATTGATTGAGGCGGGTCTTTGAATACTTTAAAGAACTCGGAGCTTTCAGGGGCCTGTCTGATTTGATAGAAGTAAAATTTATCAATCATGTTCAAACCGATGTCGCAGAGTTCCTGTGCCTTTTCCAAGTTTCCTTCACGGGCAAGTATTTTAGCGAGACGAAGCCTTGCTTCGATAGATTCCCAGCTTTGGCCGTAATCCTTATAAAGTTCGACCCATATCTGAATGTTGCCGCGATGGGAGTAATCGCTGTTGAATCTCAAAATTTCCTGATCAATGTCCAGAACTACTGGCTCGAGTTCGCTTACAATTCCTTTATAGTATAATGCGATCGGTAGCCTGTCTTTTCTTCTGTCGTGTCTGATTAGCCATTCATGGATCAGTGGAGGCATCCAAACTTTTTTTTCCGGGTGGAGAAATTTATTATATTGGTCTAAAAGCTGGTTGCGTTTTTTCTGAAAGTTGATCTTATTTTCTTTGGAGAATCCCCTGGGCCACCTGTCCCATCTGAGTTCATTTTGAATATCTTTTTTGAGCTGTTGACGTAATTTTTCCTGATCGGTCGGATAAAACCCGACTGGGCTATTGTCCTTGGTGACTTTTGCAGCCATTTCGTCGATATAATTTGAAATATTCTTTTCGTAAAATTCCGGTATTCTGTGTGGGTTGTTGCGTGCTACGTATAGTTGATAATCTAGTTCTGAAAGGCCGATGTTGTTTTGGAAAATTCCGAAAAATGTCATAAGTCCAATGAAGCTGATCAAAAAAGTGAGGCCGGGGCGATATCTTGTGAAGTGGCCGATTCCAAGTACAGCAGTTGCGATAATCATGGCAGTCAACCAAGCACAGACCCATGGGATGTAGCAGATGGCAGCTCTTATTGGCTCTAGAGATTTGCTGGAGGAGAAAATTCCCCAGTATATTATCAACGGGAGCATGCATAAGGCGATAGATACGATTCTGGATCTGAACCTTAATGGGCGGCAGGCAACGGCGAATGAGCTGATAAGCAGAGCAATTGAAAGTCCGACAGGTAAGCTGATGATCGCGAAGGCGATTATAAAAGGTAGTGCGTATCTAAGGCTCATCAGTTGAGAGATAAGTATGGGAACAATTACAATTATTCCCATTAAGCCGCCCATAACGATAATCTGTTCGGGGTAATTGAAGATGTTGATAGGATTTCTTAAAAGGTCGTTTAGGCTCCAGATTTTTTCAGGATCGGACCAGTTCTCGGCGAAATATATGAGATCGCCTGTGAGGAGTTTTGACCAGAGCATTAATGTGGCGAGATATACTAACAGTGCGAGTGTCCAGAAAAACAGGACATTGTTATGGCTGTATCGCAAAGTTGGGCCGACAGAAAGAAATGGTTTCTGGACCGCAATATTTTTTTTGTTATTTCGAGACTTTTCAGTCATTTTGCCCTGATTATCCTTTATAAGCGATATAAGCGTTTACAATCCCTAGGCTTATATTTATTTTCTGTACATCGTTAAAGCCGTTTTTCTGCAGTTGTTCAGTTAGATTTACATTAGCGTACCAATTCTCGACAGAAGTTGCAAGGTACCTGTAATCTTTATAACGGTGTGTTATTATACCACCAATGGGAGGCAAAAGATAGTGCAAATAAAATGAGTAAAAAGGTTTTAAAAATCTGGATTCTGGTTTTGAAAATTCCAGTATTGTAAATTTTCCCCGGGGTTTTAGAATCCGATGAACCTTTTGGATGGTGGTTTCAAAGTTTTGGATGTTTCTAAGACCAAAGGCACATGAGACTATGTCGAAGGTGTTGTCATTATAATCGAGATATGTGCAGTCTTTCCGATCATAAATGATTGAGACGTTTGCTTTTTTTGTTTTTTGCCTGGCGAGTTCGAGCATTTGAGGGCTGAAATCGCATGCGGTTATTTCAAGTGAAGGGATTTGGCGGGCAAATTCTATGGCTAAATCTCCGGTACCGCAGCAGATGTCGAGGAGTTTCTGGCTGGGTGAAGGAGAAGCGAGTTTGACAAGTTTTTTTCTCCAGAAGCGGTCTGCGCCCAAACTCAAGATATGATTTGCCAGATCGTATCTGTATGCGATTTTGTCGAAAATTTCCTTTATTGAATTTGGTTCAAGCAATTTGCCAAACCTTAATAAGAAATTTACGCTCGAATGATATCTGCTATTTTCATCAGTCGGCTGATGTTGTCTCGTTCGGCTTCGGCAAGTTTGTCGTAAATTACGCGGATAGTATCCTTTATTTCGGGGATCACAACATGTTCGAGGACGTTTACTCTTCGACGTGTGATCTGCAATTCTTTTGCAAGTAGTTTTGCCTGTTTTTCTTTTTCGGCTAATTCAATGAGATTGTCGAAAGCTCTTTCCAGTGAAAGAAGAGCGACATCAAGTTCTCCGCTGGTAGTATTGAAGCCGTAGCAGATAATATCGCCTGCGATATCTTTTATAAGGCGGGGGACTTTAACGCTCATGATGCTTTCCATTTCAACGGCAAGTTTGAATTTCTTGGTTGGTATCGCAAGGGCGGCTTTAATGTTTTCCGGTTCCATAGAAGCGCGAGCCATCATGAACCTGCGGGAGGTCTGAGCGAGTTCCTCTTCCACTTTGAGACGCAGAGGTTTTATCTTTTGAGATATCTGTACCAGCTGGCGAGATATTTCGTCACGCTTTTCGCTTAGCAGCTTGTGGCCCCGGCTAGCAAGGGCGACACGCTTGCGTAAGCGTAAAAGTTCCATTCTTGTTGCGCTTACATTCTGTTCCATAATTATCCGAGTTATGCCTTATTTTCTGTGTTTGGGCATGTATTTTTCAAGTAATTTTTCGTCGATACGTTTTAGTTCAGCGTTATCGAACATGCTGAGCAATTCCCAACCGAGTTCGAGTGTCTGCTGGACGTCACGGTTTTCATAATAGTCCTGCGAAATGTATCTTGATTCGAATTCGTTGGCAAAACGCATGTACTTCTGGTCTTCTTCGCTAAGTGCGGCCTCACCGAGAATTGTGGCAAGTTCCTGCGATTCTTTTCCGCGTGCATAGGCAGCGTAAAGCTGATTATAAAGGTCCGCATGGTCTTCACGTGTTTTGCCTTCGCCGATCCCTTTGTCTTTTAGACGAGAAAGGCTGGGCATGACGTCCACCGGAGGTGAAACGCCTTTTCTGTTTAGGCTTCTTCCGAGAATGATCTGGCCTTCGGTGATATAACCGGTAAGGTCGGGCACGGGGTGCGTTTTGTCATCTTCTGGCATTGTAAGAACTGGAACCATGGTGATTGAACCTTTTTTGCCTTTTAGACGGCCGGCACGTTCGTATATGGTTGCAAGGTCGGTATAGAGGTAACCGGGATAACCTCTTCGGCCAGGTACTTCTTTACGTGCGGCACTGATTTCGCGGAGTGCTTCGCAATAGTTTGTCATATCATTGAGAATAACGAGAACCTGCATGTCCTGTTCGAAAGCGAGGTACTCGGCGGCAGTTAATGCAACTCGGGGAGTAGCGATTCTTTCAATAGCAGGGTCGTTTGCGAGATTGATAAACAGTACGGCTCTTTCGATAGCACCGGTGTTAGTGAGGTCGTCGATGAAGAACTGGGCGGCTTCGAAAGTGATACCCATGGCTGCGAAAACTACGGCGAACTTTTCGCCTTCGCCGCGAACGGTTGCCTGTCTTGCAAGCTGTGCAGTGATGTCGTCATGGGGCAAACCTGATCCACTGAAGATTGGAAGTTTCTGTCCTCTTACCAGCGGGTTCAATCCATCAATGGTTGAAATTCCTGTTTGGATAAACTGGTTTGGATAGTCGCGTGCGTAAGGGTTGATTGGGTTTCCGTTAATGTTGAGTTTTTTGTCTGGGATGATTGCCGGACCGCCATCTTTTGGTTGACCGATACCCGTGAAAACTCTTCCCAGGATGTCTTTGCTGACTGAGAGTTCTTGAGGTTTGCCAAGGAAACGTACTTTAGAGCTTTGGATGTCAAGACCTTCTGTTCCTTCAAAAATCTGAACGAGAACTTTGTCGTTTTCTACCTGGAGTATCTGGCCGTGACGAATGGCACCGTTGCCCATTTCGATATCAACAATATGGCCGTACTTGGCATCATCAACACCTTCGACCATCATCAATGGTCCGTAAACACTACTAACTGTCTGATATTCTTTTAACATCTTTTTCCTCAATAATTTATTTACGATGCTACCGTGTATAGGCTTTCCATCTGTTTATCGATTTCGTCGTTAATCTCTAGAATTTTATCTTTTTCATCTTCGTGAATGTATTTGGCTCTTGCGATGTGTTCTCTTACGCTGAGATTGAAAATGTCTTTTGGTGATGCTCCTTTATCGAGTGCATCAATGCCTTTATTGTGGAAGTGGTGAATTACCCGGAGCATGTCGAGCTGTTTAGCAAGGGAGGTATGGGTGTCAACGTCATGGAACGCGTTCTGGTGGAGATAGTCTTCACGGATACTTTTGGCGGTCTGAAGAGCCATCTGGTCAGCTTCGGAAATTGCTTCGGCACCGACCAATCGCACGATCTCGATGAGTTCGGCTTCTTTTTCCAGAAGGTTCATCGATTTTTGTGAAAGTTCCATCATTTCGTTAGCTTCGTTTTTATCTTCGAAACAACCTGCGAGATATTGTTTGTAGAATGAGTAGCTTGTCAGCCAGTCGATGGCAGGAAAGTGTCGTTGCTGGGCAAGACGAGCCTGGAGAGACCAGAAGACTTTCACAACGTGCAGGGTCGCTTGTACAACCGAGTCTGAGAGGTCTCCGCCAGGAGGGCTAACTGCTCCGATGATCGAAAGGGCGCCTTCTCTGTCGGGTCCGCCGAGACATTGAATTCGGCCTGATCTTTCGTAGAACGATGCGATTCTTGCACCAAGGTATGCTGGGTAGCCTTCTTCTGCGGGCATTTCTTCGAGACGGGTAGAAATTTCACGCATCGCTTCGGCCCATCGGCTGGTGCTATCTGCCATTATCGCGACGGTGTAACCCATGTCTCTGTAGTATTCGGCGATGGTTATGCCGGTGTAAACGCTGGCTTCACGAGCTGCCACGGGCATGTCCGAAGTGTTTGCGATCAAAACTGAACGCATCATTAAAGGTTCGCCGCTCCTTGGATCTTTCAATTCGGGGAATTCAGTAAGTACATCAGTCATTTCGTTGCCGCGTTCGCCGCAGCCTACGTAAACTACCAGGTCGGCGTCAACCCATTTTGCAAGCTGGTGCTGAACGACAGTTTTGCCGGTTCCAAAGGGGCCGGGCACACAAGCGGTACCACCTTTTGCTATGGGGAAGAATGTATCGACAACACGCTGACCAGTTTGCAGAACCCGGTTAGGTGCCAGACGGTTTTGTACGGGTCTTGGCTGACGGACAGGCCATTTTTGGAGCATTTGAACGTCAACTGTCTGGCCGTTTTCAGTTTTTATTTTTGCAACTGGTTCTTCAACAGTAAAGTCACCTTCTTTGAGGCCTTCAATTGTTCCCTGAACACCGAAGGGAACCATTATCTTGTGAAGCATGAGTTTAGATTCCTGAACCTGACCAACGATGTCACCGGCGGAAACCTTTGTTCCGTTTTCAACTACAGGTTCGAAGTGCCATTTTTTCTGGCGGTTTATGCCCGGAAGGTCGGCACCTTTTTCGATGAAGCTGCCTTGCTGTTCGTAAAGAGAATCTAAAGGTCTTTGTATGCCGTCGTAGATACTTTCGATCAGTCCCGGTCCAAGTTCAACGCTCAGAGGAGCCCCGGTATTGACAACGATTTCGCCTGGGCCGATACCTACTGTATCTTCATAAACCTGAATACTTGCGGTCTCGCCATGGAGTTCAACGATTTCGCCGATGAGGTTATCTTGGCCTACTCGGACAACATCGTACATTTTTGCGCCTTGCATACCTTTTGCAACGACAACCGGGCCTGAAACTTTGACAATCTGGCCTTTAATCTTTTCACTCATATCAACAAATCCTTAAGTAATAACTTATGAACGATTTCTAGCTTATAATATCCACACCAAGAGACATTTTGAGAAGGTGTCCAAGAGATTGAAGGGCGAAACCGGTGCTTTCTGCGGTAAACGGTACGACGATAACCGCAGGAAGAGGTTTGGTTTCAATTTCCTGGAAAACCTTATCCGCCATAGGGGCGATATTTTCCGCAATAACTATCAGTCCGTATTTCTGGTCAACAATCTGTTTTGCCTGCTTCTCAACAAGTTCGGGCTTGTCTTCGACCGGATAGGTATCCAGACCAAGTGTCGAGTACGGCATTACAAAATCGTTATCACCTAAAACTGCAACTTTAGCTTCCATTTTGCCTCTTAGTTATATTCTTCGGTAGAGTAGATACCATCAAGGAGCATTTTGCTTTCAAGGCCGCTCTTTTTACCGACAAGTATCATTCTAATTGTTCTAATTTCAATTTCTTTTGTTAGGAGATAAGCAATGACCGTCTGAGGTCCTGCGGTTACCCTGTCAGTAGATTTCAAGTAGGACAGAAGATGATTATTACAAAGTTGTTCAAGTTTTAGAAAACTACTGTTTTTGACAAGGTAAGCGGTGCCTGCTTCTACTATATGATAGTATGGAGTATTTGCGAAAACCGCTGGCAAACCATCGTATCCAATGTCTAGGCTGTGGATCAGTTTTGCTTTGTCGAGATAGCCGAATCCGCTGAAGCAGTCTCGCTGCTGTGAGTCTCTAAATTTTAAGCGGAGCAAGGTTCGGATGTCATTCAAGTCTGAAATCATGCGTGCAAGTTCGATTGGGAATATGTCACCCATTGATTCGGATTTTTCGACGCGGAACTGGTCGGCTGCCTGATCGATTCCGTAATCTATCTGCCTGATGTCTTTATTTTCGTAATAGCGGAGTACGGCTTTTTCTACGGCTTCCTGCAGGAACATGGGAAATTCTATATAATTTTCCTGCTCGAGGACTTCTTCAAATTTGCCAGCTGGAACACAGCCGTCATCACAGTAATCAAGTCCTATCGCTTGTTCTGTTACAAGTCGGCGAAGGGCTAGCCTTAAGTTTGAAAAGTCGATCCTGGAATTATAAAGCTCAAGATAATCGCAATTGTCAATCAATTGATTGAAAAGTTTTAGAATATCTGAACGTTTGTCGATAAGACCTTGCTCTACCTGCTCTAGATTATTAGTGGTTGAGACAAATGCGTAATCCGTTCCGGTAAGTACATCGGCAGCAGATTTGTAGTCGGGTGAGTTTATCATCTCTACAAAGGTATTTCTGGATATAAGCTGTGTTTCCAGAGCCCGTACCTGGCCGGTCGCGAAAGCGTAATCCCAGTTATCTGGACCGACTTCGGGTAAAAGATAAAAATCATATAAAGGTTGTGGCTTAAATTCGGACATTTACATATTTCCTGATAGTTTAGCCAAATAATTCATTAGAAATTTTTATTTCAAGCTCTGCCCTGGCTTGTTCGAGTAAAACATCAAGAGTGACATTTGTACTGATGTTTCCTCTTTTGAGAATGAAACCGGCTTTGCCCTTACATTTTTGCTCAGAAATCTTGAGGTTTCCTTTATAGCCGTTACCCAATTTGCGATTAAGCTCTTTTACGAACTGGGAGGTGATCTTCTTTTCACCTTCGGCTAAAACTATAGTTTCATCACCAGTATCCACCGCTTTGGTAATGAGCTTTTCAACCAGAGACAGATAAGTATCTTCATCCATTTCGATGAGCATTTTCGCAGCTTTGTCGAAAACAGAATTGATAATCTGCCTTTTGGTTTCAAGTTCCTGCTTAGCGGCGTCCATTCTGGCCGCGGCCATCATTCTCTGGTTTTTGTCCTGTGCCGCGTATGAAGCCATTTGTTGGGTTTCTTGTTTGTAATTTTCTATATCCGATCGATACCCGTCATTTAGCTTTGAAATTTCGTCTTGAGACTTTTTTGAAATTTCGTCAGCCTGGGCCTGAGCATCGGCAAGAATTTTTTCGACTACTTGATCAGCATTCATTTAAATAACCTTCTTAAATTCGGTTAACGATTCTTAGATAAATTAACCAACCTGTACGCCGATCATAATTATGAGCAATGACACAAGGAATCCAAGAATGGCGTAGAATTCTACGAGTGCAGCGTAAACGAGACCGGCTTTGATGCCCATTTCAGGTCTTTTTGCAGACATGAGGATGCCGCCAGCACAAGCTTTTCCCTGATGTATTCCGCTAAAGAGACCGGCAACGCCAACAGGCAGACAGCCTGCGAGAAGCTGACAACCGGTTGCGATCGAAAGGTCTTCTACTCCGCCGCCGAACATGTTCAGTTTGAGCATGACAAACAGGCTGATAACCAGTCCGTAAATACCCTGTGTACTTGGCAGCACCACCAAAAGGGTTGTCAGACCGTACCTTTCAGGTTTTTCTGCTAAAACGCCGGTTGCTGTTCTTCCGCCGATTCCCAGACCGATCGAAGAACCGATTCCAGCCAAGAAAGTTGCTATCGCTGCACCAGTAAGGGCAATTGCCAATGCATAATCCATTTTTACTACCTTTCAAATATTATTGTTAATCTTTTTGGGTTTTTACAATTGAATGTTTATACGACAAAGTAAACGGTTTGAACTGTGTACCACCGCCTGTGAAAAATTTCGGAAAGAATTCTACAAACTGCAACCTCAAGCTGTGCACAAAGGCACTTAGAACCGATAAGGCGAGGTTGAGTGTATGGCCACCTATAAAAAGAATAGCACCGAGGATAAAACCTATATACGGGATATCCATTACCAGCAGTACGAGTATGTTCACTGCCATTCCCAATCCAGCGGTAACCATGCCCAGGGCCATCAGCCTGACGTAGCTTAAGACGTCGCCGAAGTAGAAGACTGTGCTGAATAACGAGAATACGCCGCCCCCGATTCTGCCAGCCATTCCTGAATTTCTTTCGCTGAACCAGAATATGAGCAAGGCTTGTAATAAGGCTACCCATCCAGCAATTGAGGTAACTGCCGGGGAAAGGAAGTTTGCTTTACCTACTCCGTAAATTATCAGTGAATTAAGGAAGATTATCCATGTTAAGAAGTTGAATACAGCGGTCTGGTAGTCCTTCATTGAGAGATTGTTGAAGAAACCTATGAAAAGGGCAAACATGATTTGAATATAACCCAGGCCTATGGACAAGACGAAGAAAGCCATCGGATCAACCATAGGGTCAAAAAGCATTAATGATTCTCTAAATGAGTTTAGTGCGGTGTTTTCGGGCAACATAACCTGGATGGTGTCGCCGAACCAGCCTCCAGTGAGTGCGCCGGCGACGATTGACATAATCGAGCACATTATCAACATGACAAGGGCTTTTTTGTCGCCCTGGATTTTTTTTGTAAGCCACCATGCGAAAAGTGCCAGTATTATTCCGTAGCCTGCGTCTGTTAAACAGAGACCAAAGAACAATGCGAAAAAAGGTGCCAAAAACGGGGTCGGATCGACGTCGCCCTGGGAATAGTTTGGCATACCATGGAGTCTTGTTATTGTTTCAAATGGTTTGGTTACTTTATTGTTGTCGATTTCGACAGGGACATCTTCATCGGCTCCGATGGGCATTTCGCTGATGTTCGATGAAGGAAAATTATCAATTACTTTTTCTATTTTTTTATAGTGTTTCTTTTTCAGCCAGCCTTCGAGCAAAACAACATGAGTCGTAGAAGGGGCACTGTATCTTGTGTGTTCGCGATTAAGAAGGTTGTGGTAGTGGTCTTCCAAAACGCCGAGTTTATCGATATCTTCGCTGAGCAAAGTTGCCTTGCTGGTAAGGTTGTCGAGTTGTGATCTGTACTGATCAAGCTGTTTCTGGAGGTTTTGGATGTTCTGGTCCACAGTGCCGGTCATTGAATCGAAATTGTAGTTTTCAAAATCGCCTGAGCGTAGAATTTTACTGATACCGGTGTAGTTTTCCTTGAGACATGCAATGATGCAGGCTTTGTGGGTTTTTGTTTCGTTGATTATTTCAACAACCGCTTGGTTTTCTTCAAGATTGGGAAGAACATCTGGCCAATTTTGTGTGGGCACAAGCCCTGCGATTATTACAGAATTTTTATCCTGGCCGATTTCTTCTACATTGATATCCAGACCTTTGAATGGCTGGAGAGAAGCAATGACAGTCTGATTGTGTTCGATTTTGTCTTGCAAATTTTTAATCTGATCTTTGTAACTAAGGGTTTTATCCATCAGGTTTAAAGCATCCTGGCCGGAAACTATCATTGAATATTGCTGCTGGTCGATTTCTTTGAGCTGGCTGAAAACGCCGGGTTTCCTTTCGGAAGGGACATAGTCGTTTAAAAAATCGATCGCGGAGTCGAGTTTTGCGATGGTATCTTCAATATCTCGCTGGCGAGGGACATCGACATTCAGTTCTGGCCATTCTTTTGTAACCATCGCTCTTTCAGCATCGAGTACCTGCATAAGTCCTGTTTGCTGGACCTGCTTCAATAGCTCGCTCACCTCACTGCGGTGAGCGACGATCATAACTTTTGTCATTTTGGCTACAGCCATATCAGAAACTACCTTTTTATAATTTCAAAAGTATATACTAAATTACTGCCCCATAGATTTGATATAGTCAACTATTATATTGGCACAATTGTCTATTTTGTTTGAACTTTGATCTTTCATGACCAATCTTGCCTGTTGGGCTTTTTCTTTAAACTGCTCGACCTGGCCTGACGTTTGCTTCTGAGCGTTTTCGACAGCATTTTGAACTTCAACAGTTCTTTGTTTTTTCAGGTTTTCCATTTCCTGTTGGTGTTGTTTGGTCGCGGTTTGCTTGTCTTCCTGGGCTTTTATTTTTGCCTCATCGACTATATGTGAAGCTTTTACTTCGGCGTCTTTTATTTTTTTTACGAGTTCCATTTACTTCAATACCTTCAGATTAATAGTTTAGTAAAGATCTCTGTTTCATGGCTAACATTATATGTTCTACAATATCTTCATCAGTTAAAAGAGAATTATCGAGAACTATGCAAAAAGCAGGAGTTCTAGGATTCCATTTTCTATATATTTCGTCAAGGTGCTTTCTTCCGGTTTCTGTTTCTTTGATTAGCTCTTCAGCGTCACGCGGGTTCATGCCGTCTCTTCTGCAAAGTCTTTTTAATCGCCATTCTCTTGGTGCTTCGATCCTAACATTCAAGCCGTTTTCGATCTGGCTTGTGGCTGCGGTAGCACCATGACCCACTATAATAGCGTAACCGTCGAAAGCTATTGTCCTGACAAGTGTCGTTACATTTTTTAGAATTTCAAAGCTGTCTGGTAATTTACTACCTCTAAGTGCCCTGAAAAAATCTCTTGCGAGGCTCGGTTTTGCTTGCCTTTCACGTTCGATTATCTCTTCATCGAGTCCAGCATCTTGCGCGACCTGCTGTAGAATTTCACGTTTATAAACTTTCCATTGTTTATTATCAGAAGCCTGTTTGTTTAACCTTTGGGCTAACATATCGGCAATTTCGTATCCATCACAGCCGAATTGACGAGAAATGGTAATATAAGGACCAGGATCTCTCTTTTCCCCGTCATCCTTTACATTGTCTCTGATGTAACTGGACAGAGTGGGTTTATCCATTGCCATTTCCGTTTAACATTCCATTATTCAACTGTTTTAACTGTTGCTCACCCTAAACTCCAAACCGGTAAAAAAACCAGTTTCAGAGAACCTAACTAAAAAAGTTGTGTATGTCAACCCTAAGTTTATAGAATTTGTTAATTTTTTAACGTAAAGTCGGTGTAATTGCTGAATTTTTTTACAAACGTAATTTTTCAGATTATACTGATTTTTTGTATAAAAAGGCGAAAAAATAACTTGCATTGATCGTATAAAGATATAAAATAAAAGTTTTAATTTTCCGGAGTAAGTAAAATGAAAAAAGATATACATCCTAAATATGAGAATGTAACTGTTAAATGTGGATGCGGAAATACTTTTGAAACCAGAAGTACTGCTAAAGATATCCATGCAGAAATATGTTCTATGTGCCATCCTTTTTATACCGGCAAACAGAAATTTATAGACTCTGCTGGACGTATTGACCGATTTAAGAAGAAATTCGGCGGTTCTTACTTCAAAAAATCTGAAAAGAAATAGATTAGTTTACAAGCGGCGCTGTTTGGCTTTAGTCTAACCGATTACTGACCGGCAGCGCTTTTTTTACGCTTACAGCTAGGCAAAACCTTTAAATTGGGTGATTAATGGCAGAAAAAAATGACAGATTTATAGAGAAACTGAATGAACTGCAAAACAGATACGAAGAGATCGACAAGCAAATATCTGATCCATCTATAGCATCAAATCCGGACAAACTGATACCTCTTACAAAGGAACAGGGTAAACTGCGGTCGATCGTAACAAAATACATCGAATATAAAAATATAATCAGTAGTATCGAAGAAGCTGAGATGATAGTCAATGATCCCCAAGCCGATGCTGATTTTAAGGAATTGGCAGAGGAGGAGCTTGAAGAACTTCGGGATAAGTCCGGGCCTATACTGGATAGTATCAAAGATACGCTGGTGATGAGCGATGATGTGGCTATTGACTCGGTGATTATTGAAATAAGACCTGGTACCGGTGGTGATGAGGCTGGAATTTTTGCTAACGATCTTTATGGTATGTACACAAGATATGCGGAAAAGCATAAATGGAAAGTTGAGACTATGGAATTTCAGGGCACTGAAATGGGCGGGCTCAAAGAAGTAATTTTTAATGTAAAAGGGCCGGGTGTCTGGGCGGCTTTTGGGTATGAAGGCGGGGGACACCGTGTTCAGAGAGTCCCAGAAACCGAATCTCAGGGAAGGGTACATACTTCGGCTGCGACAGTAGCGGTTTTGCCAGAGCCGGAAGAAGTTGAGGTGGATATTAATCCTGACGATGTGCTCGAGCATGTTTCGCGTGCGGGCGGCCCGGGCGGACAGAATGTGAATAAAGTTGAATCGGCTATTAAGCTGGAGCACGTGCCTACCGGAATAACAGTAAGTATGAGAGATGAAAAATCGCAGCATAAGAACCGTGCCAAAGCATGGAGGATTTTGCGAAGCCGTTTGTATGATCATTATCTATCAGAGATAAATGCTGAGAGAGATTCGGCTAGAAAGTCGATGATCGGTTCAGGAGACCGTTCCCAGAGGATACGGACATATAATTTTCCGCAGAACAGGCTGACAGATCATAGGATCAATTTATCACTGTATTCGCTTGACAAAATCATGATGGGTGAGTTGGATGATTTGATTACAGCGTTACAGGATCATGATAAAAAACAAAGGCTTGAAAACCTATAGGGTAGATGAGCCTTCATGAGGCGATGTGAATACCATTAAAATAATACTTTTGACACTTGAGCTGCCGGTTAAAAGAGCCGGATGTGACAGTGCCGGTGATTAAATTATTCTTGAACTAATTGAAAACTAAGAAAATATACCCTGTCAGCTTGAATGTGGAGAGATTGGCGGAGGCGGTGAGTAAGCGACAGTATCCGCTGATTCTAGGCGGTAATGGTGCGGGGCGATTTTCATATTACTGTTTTGATCCATTGGAAGTTTTTAGATTTGAAAAGGATCAGCAGGGGGATGTCTTTGAACTGCTTGATGGGAAGATCAGTAAGTATAAGATAAAAAAGGATGTCAGTCTTCCGGAAGGGATATTTTGCGGAGGCTGGGCGGGTTATTTCTCTTATGATTTGGCACATCGGATCGAAAGATTGCCGGTTGTCGTAAAGGATGATTTAGGCATGCCTTTGGTTTGTTTGTGCTTTTATGATAATGTGATAGCGTTTGATAGCCTGAAAAAAGTTTTCTACTTGTTTTCGTTATCAGATAATGATGATGATTTGAATCAGATGGAAAACATTTTGAAAGGTTGCGAGGGGGCCGATTGTAACTATCAGCCGGAATTGAAGTTCGAATTCGATACAAATGATTTGAATATTAACATGACAAAGAATGAGTATTTTGCATCTGTTGAACGGATAAAAAGGTATATCTATGATGGGGATGTTTACCAGATAAATTTTTCTCAGCGTTTTGAAACAGATTATATAGCAAAGACAGTTGCTCTTTTTAACTGGCAGAATGTTTATAATCCGTCGCCTTATTCAGCTTATCTTGATTTTGGTAATTTTGCAGTAGTCTCAACTTCGCCGGAGATGTTTTTGGAAATTAAAAACGGCAAGATTTCAACTAAGCCTATAAAGGGGACGCGTAAATATATTGCAGGCGATGATGTTCAAAATAAAAATAATTACGATGATCTTCTTGGCTGTGAAAAAGAAAAAGCCGAATTAAATATGATAATCGATCTTGAGCGCAATGATATTGCTAAAGTCTGTCTGCCTGGCAGTAGAGTTGTAAGCCGAGGGCGGACTATTGAAATCTACGCAAGTGTAATGCACGCATTGGCGACTGTGGAAGGGCAGTTGAGGCTGGGGGTAACTTTTGGTGAAATAATGAAGTCGGTGTTTCCGGGCGGATCGATAACAGGCGCACCAAAGGTTAGAGCGATGGAGATAATTGAGGAATTGGAGCCTTGTGCCAGGGGACTTTATACTGGATCAATAGGTTATATTGGGGCTGACGGAAATGCTTGCTTGAATATTGCCATAAGAACCGTTATCATCAATGACGGCCGTGCTTACTTCAATACCGGTGGAGGAATTGTTGCAGATTCGAAGCCGGATTTTGAGTATGAAGAGACCTTGATCAAAGCGGCAGCGATGGCGGCAGGGATAAAGGCAATAAAAAGCGAGTAAAGGAAATGTTATGTCAAAGATTTATTTCAATGGTCAGCTGGTCGATGAAAAAGAGCCGGTGATAAGTGCTTCTGATTCCGGTTTTTTGTATGGAGCAGGACTTTTTGAGACAATGCGCGTTGAAAACGGTGTTGTTTTTTGTCTGGAAGACCATATCGAGCGGCTATTTGAAAGTGCGAAAAATCTTTCGATAATTTTGTCATTAACGGCTGAGCAGATCAATTCGGGTATCGAGCAGCTGCTTGAAGCGAACAGCTTGACAGATGCAAGAATTCGTTTGACGGTTACAAATGGGCCCTTGCAGAGTAAGGAGCATCAGCCTTCAGCTTTGATAACGGCTGCAAAATTCAGACCATATCCCGAACAGGCTTATAAAAAGGGGATAGCTGCGGCACTTACGGATTTCAGGCAGAATTCATTGAATCCGCTTGATGGTCATAAAACGACCAGTTACCTGCCAAGATTGATCGCACTTGAGCAGGCCAGACAAAAAAACTGCACTGAGGCTTTGTGGTTTACAGTTGATAACCGGTTGGCAGAGGGGAGTATTTCGAGTGTTTTCCTGGTGAAGGATTCGGTCTTATTTACCCCGCCGTTGGATACGCCGGTTCTTCCGGGTATAGCGAGAAAGAACATTATAAAACTTGCGAAGGAAGAATCGATCAAGGTGATTGAGAAAAACCTTTATATACATGATCTGCTTGAAGCTGATGAGGTTTTTATTTCGAATGTTATAATGAAATTGCTGCCCGTGGTAAGTGTTGAAAAACATAAGGTTAATGAATCTAAAATTGGGTTGATGACTCAGAAACTGATGGCAAGTTTTGATAAATTGATTGAGGAAAAATGCAGAAAGGAGTGAGGCGATGCTGATAAAGGATATGATATTTGAGATTGAAAAGGTTTGTCCGCCGCTACTGGCCCAGTCGTGGGACAATGTTGGTTTGCTGGTGGGAACGGCAGAAAAACATACAAAAAATGTTTTGATGGCTATAGATGTTACAAGGGCAGTATTGGAAGAGGCGAAGAAGCTCAAATGCAATTTTATAATCAGTTATCATCCTGTGATATGGGACGGGTTGAAAAAAGTTGCTGATGTGTCTAGCGGGGCTTTGGTTTACGAGCTTATCCGTTCAAATATTAGCGTGTATTCGATACATACTTCGCTTGATGTAATTGATGGGGGAGTAAATGATGGGCTGGCGGAGATACTAGGGATAGAAAATCCCGAGCCGATCGGTGATTTCGTGCAGATGCCGGGCAAGGAAATGTATAAGATTGTTGTATTTATTCCGTCGGATAAAGTTAATGAAGTATCGCAGGCGATTTTTGATGCCGGTGCTGGTTCGATCGGTAATTATACAAATTGCGGTTTCAATTCACACGGGATCGGGACTTTCATTCCACGTGAAGGTTCGAAGCCTGCGATCGGAAAACGCAATAAGCTGGAAAAGGTAAATGAGATTAAATTTGAGACGGTTGTGCTCGAGGGCAGGATAGAGGCGGTGGTAAAGGCTATGAGGGATTCGCATCCTTATGAGGAGCCTGCTTTTGATGTGATCAGGCTTAGTGATGTGGAAAATAAATTCGGTCTTGGAAGGATGGGTAGTCTTAAGAAGCCGACCAAAATGAATGAATTGATCGGAAACATCAAAAGAGTTACTGGAAGTAAAGCTATTGGAATAGTAGGTCCTAAAAACAGGACCGTAAAAAAAGCGGCGGTTTGTGCAGGAATATGCGGAAAAATACTCAACCAGGTAATTTCGGCACAGTGTGATCTTTATCTAACTGGAGAATTGAAACATCATGAAGCACTGGCTGCGCAGGAAGCGGGATTGACGGCAATTTGCCTAAGTCATAGTGTTTCGGAACGTTTTATGCTGAAAAAGCTTGCAAAGAAGCTCAAAAAACCTTTTAATGGTGTTGAAATCAATATTAGCAAAAAAGATAAAGACCCGTTTGAATGGAAGCAAATATGACAGATGATTTAGATCAAAACACGGAAGTTCAGGACTCCGGGGTTGTCGAGCAAGAGCAGGATTCAGATGATTCGCATCAAGAGCAAGTCCAAGAAGGTGTTGATATAGACAAATCTGTAGAATTTGAAGAAGATAAAGAACCGCATAAATCATATACTGATGAAACTTCTGAAGATGTAAGTTTTGAAAATGAAGATGATCAGGATGATCAGGACGATGATGATAATCCTTTGGAGGATGAGGTTGAGACGACTTTGGCATCAGTTATAGAGGCTATTTTGTTTGCATCAGATGAGCCGCTGACAAAGGCCCGGCTGGTAAAAATTGCGGAAGTGTCTTCTTCTAAGCCAGTTACAGAAGCTGTGAAAGAATTGAACCGCAAATATCGCGAAAATAATTCATCTTTTAGAATCGAGCGTATAGCAGGTGGTTACCAGATGATGACCCTGCCTGTTTATAATTTCTGGCTTAAGAAGATGTTGAAAGTCAAAACTGATTCAAAGCTTTCTCAGGCGGCATTAGAGACCCTTGCGGTGGTAGCTTATAAACAGCCTGTCATCCGTGCAGATGTTGAGGCAATACGCGGTGTTGCATCGGGCGAAATTATTCGTTCTCTTATGTATAAAGGGCTGGTAAAGATTGTGGGCCGGGCAGAAGTTATCGGCAGACCGCTGCTTTATGGAACTACCAAAAAATTTTTAGAAGTCTTTGGTTTAAATACACTTAAGGATCTTCCCTCTGTCGAAGAACTGAAAAAGCCCAATCAGCAGTAGGTTAGTAATTTTCTAATTATATTGATTTTTGTCTAATTTTATGGTAGTTAACGTTAGATGAGTAAGAAAGCCAAAATTGATCATTTGAAATGCAAGGGTTGCTATTACTGCATAGATGTCTGTCGTAGGGGGGCTATCAAAAAGACAGGACAGTCAAATTCCAAAGGTTACGATTATGTAGTTATCGATCCTGAAAAATGCAACGGCTGCGGGAATTGTTACGTGATTTGCCCGGACTGTTGCGTGGAAATATTTGAAGAGTGAAATATGTCAGCAATACCGAAAGAAAGTTCCAGTGTAGGCAAAAAGGTTCTGCTCAAGGGCAATGAAGCGGTAGCAGAGGCGGCTATCAAAGCCGGATGCCAGGCTTATTTTGCATACCCGATTACACCTCAAACTGAAACTGCGGAATACTTTTCTAAGAGAATGGCTGATCTTGACCGGATTTTCATCCAAGCTGAAAGTGAAGTTTCGGCCATAAATATGGTATTCGGAGCATCAGCTGCGGGTGTGAGGGTTATGACAAGTTCATCGTCGCCCGGAATAAGCTTGAAGCAGGAAGGTTTGTCTTATATCGCAGGTGCTGAATTGCCATGTGTGATTATTAATGTCGCGCGTGGCGGGCCGGGGCTTGGCAATATTATGGCAGCCCAGGGAGATTATTTTCAAACTACGCGTGGCGGCGGCCATGGCGATTATCGCAATATCGTGCTTGCACCTAATTCTATACAGGAATGCTACGATATGACGATGGCAGCCTTTGATTTGGCTGATTATTATCGTATAACGGTTTTTATTCTTTCTGATGGAATTATCGGGCAAATGGTAGAGCCGTTTATTATGCATGATTACAAGCCGATGTTTGAAAATATGCCTGCTAAGGATTGGGCTTTGACCGGCTGTAAAGGACGGGAACCGAATGTGATGCGGACTTTATATCTTAATCCGCCTGACGGGTTGGAGCAGCTGAACTGGAAGCTTTATGAAAAATATAAGCATATCGAAAATGAATACACAGATTTTGAACAGATAAGCTGTGAAGATGCTGATCTTGTGATAATTGCATACGGCGCGACATCGAGGATATCGAAGGCAGCGGTAAAGAAGCTCAGATCGGAAGGTAAAAAAGTAGGCCTGTTCAGGCCGAAAACTTTGTGGCCTTGGCCGTCCAGGGAACTGCTTGAAATAGCAAACGGTAATGAAGATATCAAAATTTTAACGATTGAAATGAGCATGGGACAAATGCTTGAAGATGTTAAATTAACGCTGATGGATACTGTACCGCAGTCGCAGATTTTCTTTTATGGAATGGGCGGGGGCTGGTGTCCTAGCGTTGAGAGTATTTGTCAGAAAGCAAACGAGGTGTTGTCATGAGTATCGTTACAAAACAGCCTCAATCGATTTCAGAAAACTCGACTCATTATTGTCCCGGCTGCGGGCATGGGATACTTCTTAGGATCATTGGTGAAATTGTCGATGAGCTTGGAATTCGGGAAGATATGATTTTAACTGCACCGGTTGGTTGCAGTGTGATTTATTACGAGTATATGAAATGTGATGTGATTGAATGTGCACACGGCAGGGCACCGGCGACGGGGACCGCAATCAAACGCGTTTATCCGGATAAGTTCGTGCTGATATATCAGGGCGATGGAGACCTGGCGGCGATTGGAACTGCAGAAATAATTCATGCGGCGAATCGCGGCGAAAATATGTCTGTTGTGTTTGTAAATAATGCGGTTTACGGAATGACCGGCGGACAAATGGCACCGACAACTTTGATCGGGCAGAAGACAACAACGACTCCATATGGCAGAACGCAAAAAGGCAACGGTAAACCAATCAGAGTTTGTGAATTGATGTCAACTCTTGAGGAGACCAAGTTCATTGAACGCACTAGTATTCATACCATTCGAAATATCAATAAGACAAAAGCGGCGATCAAGAAAGCTTTTCTTAATCAGATTAATGGAATAGGTTTTTCGCTTGTTGAAGTTTTGTCTATGTGCCCGGTAGGATGGAAATGTTCGCCGCAGCAGGCACAGGATTATATTGAAAATCAACTTACGGATTATTTTCCGCTTGGTAATTTCAAGGATTTGGAATATTGATTAACTATAATAACATAGAGACAAATGTTTTAATCGCGGGCTTCGGTGGACAGGGTGTGGTGATGGCGGGC
>CAZITB010000018.1:5002-31300 GCA_964542055.1 uncultured Candidatus Kuenenia sp. | reverse complement strand
TGATGCAAACCATAAGTTCAAACCATATTCTTTTGGCAATTAATAATTAAATTAATCAAGATCAGTTTCAAACAACAAATTTTAAAATCAAATTAGTAAATTTGTACAATTAGTAAGACCAGGAGCAATAAGTTTATGTCAAAAACAACGGAAGACAAGAAAACTCCCCGGAAAAAAAGAATAGGGGCTAAAACATCAAATACTGAAAAGGAGCAGGAAATGAGTGAAGAAGTTCTTGAAAAGAAAGACACAGAGTCAGCGGGAAATGAAACCACCGAGACTTCAAAACCTAAAAAAAGGGGCCGTAAGAAAAAATCAGAAGCTAAAACACCAGAGCCAACTCAACAGGCTGATGCAGAAACTGCAACAGAGCAAGGAGAATCTCAACCGGAAGCTCAAGAGGGATCTGAACAAGCTGCTAAAGCTGAAGAAAATCAGCCTAAAGAACATGCCGGTAAAAGAGAAGAAAGATCTTACAGAAAAGAAAGTATTCACGCTAAGTACGAACGAGTTAAAAAAGGCCAGCTCCACTTGCATGAACTACAGAAATTGGGAGTTCCTCAGCTGCATGAAATCGCCAAAAGCGAAGGCATTACTGATTTTACAGGGATGAAAAAGCAGAGCCTTATCTTCAAAATAATAAAAGAAAGAGTCAAAAAGACCGGTTTGATGTATGGCGAAGGTGTTTTGGAAGTCCTTCCTGATGGTTACGGATTTTTAAGAAACCCCAATTATAATTACCTGTCATCGCCTGATGATATTTATGTTTCGCCTTCACAAATAAAAAGATTTGGCCTTAGAAGCGGTATTGTTGTAAGCGGCCAAATCAGAACCCCTAAGGATAATGAGAAATATTTCGCTTTGCTCAGGGTTGAAGCTATAAACTATCAGGAACCTGATAATTTGAAAAACATAACAGTTTTTAGCGACTTAACCCCCCTTCACCCGGAAGAAAGATTGTTGCTGGAGACCACATCAGATGAGCTGAGCACCAGGATCATCGATTTGGTAACGCCGGTCGGTAAGGGCCAGCGTGGTTTGATCGTAGCACCTCCCAGAACAGGTAAAACGGTTTTGCTGGCAAAACTTGCCAACGCAATATCAACTAACCATCCTGAATCTAAACTGATCGTTCTTTTGATCGATGAACGGCCTGAAGAAGTAACCGAAATGTCTCGCAGGACGCATGAAGATGTGGAAGTTATCAGTTCTACATTCGATGAACCTACCAGCAGACACTGCCAGGTTGCAGAAATGGTAATCGAAAAAGCCAAACGCATGGTCGAATATGGTGAGGATGTTGTGATCCTTCTGGATTCTATCACCCGACTGGCCAGGGCTTACAATACAGAAATACCGCATTCAGGTAAGATTTTGACCGGTGGTGTTGATGCAAATGCCATGCAGATGCCAAAACGCTTTTTCGGTGCTGCCAGAAATATAGAAGAAGGCGGATCGCTTACGATTTTTGCAACGGCTCTTATTGATACCGGTTCGAAAATGGATGAAGTTATTTTCGAAGAATTCAAAGCGACCGGCAATATGGAACTGCACCTTGATCGCAGAATGGTCGAAAGAAGGGTTTATCCCGCTATCGATATCTCCAGAAGCGGAACCAGGCGTGAAGAACTGCTTATGGACAAGAAAGAACTTGAGCTTAGCTATCGTCTCCGCAGGGTACTTAGCGAGATGAATCCTGTTGAAGCGGTCGAACTGCTAAAGAGCAGGCTCTCGAAGGTAAGGACAAATGCTGAGTTCCTGATGACCATGAGCATCGATTAATTAGGATTGATTATTGATAAATCATGGAGCTTTTAGTAATATACACCCGGCAGGTTCTGGCTTGCCGGGTTTTTTATTAATATTAATTCAATACAGGTAACTGGAAATGACAAAAGAGCTATCAACAGTTTACGAGCCTGCCAAGCTGCAGGAAACCGCCAGGAAAATCTGGGACGAAGGCAATTTTTTCCATGCTGAGCCTTCAAACCCTGCCAAACCATATACGATCGTGATCCCACCGCCAAATGTTACAGCGGCTTTGCACCTGGGCCATGCTTTGAATAATACGCTCCAGGACATTCTTATCCGTTTCAATCGAATGGCACAATTTAACACTCTATGGATGCCCGGCACCGATCATGCGGGTATCGCAACGCAGACGGTTGTGGAAAAACGCCTGCTGGCTGAACAGGGAAAACGCCGTACTGATTTCGAGCGTATTGAATTTGTCGCTCATGTTCAGGCATGGAAAGACGAGTTCGAACAGCGGATCATCGATCAGCTAAAATCGATGGGCTGTTCATGCGACTTTGAACGCACCCGATTTACAATGGACGATGTATGTGCAAAAGCGGTACGCACGACTTTTTTCAACCTGTTCAAAGACGGGCTTATCTATCGCGGAAAAAGGCTGGTGAACTGGGACCCGGCAACACAAACTGTTTTGGCTGATGATGAAGTTGAACATCACAATGTAAACGGCCATTTCTGGTACATGCGTTACCCGCTGGTCAAAGCTGTCGAGGTTGATGGGAAAAAAATCGACCATGTAACCGTGGCAACAACCCGCCCGGAAACTATGCTTGGCGATACCGCTGTTGCCATGAATCCCGCTGACCCGCGGGCCAAAGCTCTCGTCGGCAAAAAAGTAAAACTGCCGATAGTCGGACGGGAAATTCCCATCATTGCAGATGATCATGTCGTTTTGCCCGATCCCGACAGCGAAGATGAAAAGGCAAAATTTGGAACGGGATTTTTGAAAGTTACACCGGCACATGATCCTAACGACTGGGAAATCGGCCAGCAACACAATCTACCTGTTATCAATGTTATGGCTCAGGACGGCAGCATAAGCGACAAACACGGTTGGGATGATGCCGGCGAAGATGCTCAGTTTCTCTTGGGGATGGATCGTTTCGAAGCCAGGGAAGCCATTGTCGAATGGTTCCGCACTGAAAAACTGCTGGAAGATATTCGCGAATATGCACATGAAGTCGGCCACAGCTATCGCAGCCACGTACCTATAGAACCATATTTATCCGACCAGTGGTATGTAGCTGTAAAAAAAGCGATTGATCACCTGGCAGATAAATTTGGAACTGGAAACATTGAAGGAACTAATGTCCCGGCCAATTCACTTGCGGGACTTGCTCTCAAGCCATTGCTTGACGGAAAGTTGAATTTCACACCCAACCGTTACGCGAAAACATACCAGATGTGGCTGGAAAATCTTCGCGATTGGCCCATATCCCGTCAACTCTGGTGGGGCCACCAGATACCGGTATGGTATTGTGAAGATTGCGAAGGTTACACCTGCGATATCGAAGATCCTACCGAATGTTATGATTGCAAAAGTAAAAATATCACCCGTGACCCTGATGTCCTCGATACCTGGTTCAGTTCCGCTCTCTGGCCGTTTAGTACGATGGGCTGGCCGGAGCAAACCGATGAACTGAAAAAGTATTATCCCGGCGATGTCCTCTGTACCGCCCGCGAGATTATCACATTGTGGGTATCCCGCATGGTTATGATGGGCCAGTATTGCGCCGGCGATATTCCATTCAAAGACGTTTACATCCATGCCATGATACAGGACGGCCAGGGACGTAAGATGAGCAAATCGCTCGGCAACGGCATAGACCCGCTTGTGGTTATTGATTCACATGGCGCGGACGCTATGCGTTTTACGCTTGCTTCGATGACCACCGACACGCAGGATGTCCGCATGCCCGTTGAAATGATGAAATTGCCCGACGGGCGAGAAGTCAATACCTCGCCTAAATTCGACCTGGGCCGAAATTTCTGCAACAAACTCTGGAACGCTTCACGCTTTGCGATGATGAACCTTGAAGGTCTGGACACTTCGAAATTCGATGCTCAGAAATTGAAGCTCGATGACAAATGGATACTTTCGAAACTTTCTGCAACAGTCAACGAAGTAACCCAGATGTTAAATGAATATAAATTCAACGAACCGGTAAATGCAATTTACAAATTCTTCTGGAACGATCTTTGTGACTGGTATCTCGAATGGGTCAAGCCTCGCATTTTCAGCGATACCGAAGATAAGCATATTGCACAAAATGTTTTGGCTTATTCGCTTGATACGGTCGTGAGGCTCCTCCATCCGTTTGTGCCTTTCATTACAGAAACCATTTTCCAGCACCTGCGATCGGTAGCGCCCGATATAAAACTAGATGGAATCGCTGAAGCACCAAAAGCCGATGCACTTGTGATCGCTAAATGGCCCAAGATGTCAACTGACCTGATCGACGCCGATGTAGAAAAAGATATTGAACTGATCCAGGAAGTTATCCGCTCTATCCGTGATGTTCGCAGCCAGTACAACATACCACCATCAAGAAAGCTCGATGCGATGGTAGCCGGACCTGACCGGTTATGCGAAATACTCAATGCCAACAGTGAGATGCTGTCCAAACTGGCAAACTTGCAATCTTTTAAGGCGGATACTTGCATCGATAAGCCCGAAAGTGCGTCGGCATCAATAGTGGAAGAATTGAGCATTTTTGTCGATAATGTAATCGATCCCGAAGAAGAACGTAAACGTCTGGAAAAGCAGAAACAGCAGATCGAAAATCAGCTAAAAGGCGTTCAAGCCAAGCTGGGCAATGAAAATTTTGTTAGCCGCGCAAAGCCCGAAGTCGTTGAGCAGGCTAGAGATAAACACGCCGATCTGACAGAACAGCTCGAAGCGGTAAACAAACATCTTGCCAATCTCTGACAGGTGCCCTACACTAAAATTGTAGGCAATTGAAAGGGACACAATGGAAATACCTGCTGAACTTTCGAGGATCATAATAAATGAAACAGGTGATCAGCAGATCATAGTTATAAAAGAGAAAAACGGCTCGCGCAGTTTTCCGATGGTTATCGGTTTTAATGAAGTCTGTGCAATTGACCGCCGTTTGAAAGGCCTTGTTCCACCACGACCACTGACGCATGACCTGCTTGGCAATACCATAGCCCAGCTGGGAGGTGACATTGAAAAAATTGTCATTACCGATTTGCGGGAACATACCTATTTTGCTGAAATTTACATAGTTCAAAACAGTGAAAGTATTACCATCGACAGCCGACCGTCAGATGCCATTGCTTTGGGCATAGCAACCAATACCGACATTTACGTCGATGATCAGGTTTTTGAAAAAGCCATGCAATAATCAATTGCAGTACAACCCGGGATGCTTTTCGAAATAACGCTGGTGGTATTCTTCGGCTTTATAGAAATCCTGGGCAGGTGCAATTTCGGTTACCATTTTTTTGTCGTATTTACCCGACTGTTCTAACTGCCCCTTTAGTTCCTCTGCCGCTTGCTTTTGTTCCTGATTATGATAAAAAATTGCCGAGCGATATTGGCTGCCAAAGTCTGGCCCTTGGCGATTCAAAGTAGTGGGATCGTGCATTTTCCAAAATTCTTCAAGAAGCTTTTCATAGCTGACCTTATCGGGATCATACGTTACCAGCACGCTTTCGGCATGGCCTGTGTTTCCACCGCATACCTGTTTGTAAGTAGGATTTTCAACCGTTCCGCCGGTATAACCTGAGACCGCATCAATAACTCCATCGATTTTTCGGAATCTGGCTTCAACTCCCCAAAAGCACCCCGCTGCGAATGTTGCCTGCTCTAAGTTTTCCTTTTCATTTGCCATTATATCGGCTCCTTTCTTCTCACAGCCAAATAACAAAATTAATGAACAAATTGTCATAATTAATAGCTTCATACCTGTTTTTACGCTCGCTCGGGCCGTATGTTTGCACAAAAACTGGTCATTTTATATTGAGTTACCTAAAATAAATTGTACTCCGAAATACCATTTTGAAGGGGATATCAGATGAAGAGATTTTTACTTTCAATCATAATTTTATTTACAGTAATTGCAGGCTCTTATGTCTTGTTGGCACAAGAAAAACCACCAAGATCAGAAAAACAGCCAATACATCGTACGTGTCCAAGGTGCAATCTTATAGCCAGAGATATGACATTCAGGCAGATCATACCTATTGAAGACGGCAGTATTGTGATCATGATTGGGAACACTTTGCTGAAATACGATTACGAACTGAATTTAGTTAAAAAGCAAACAATAGCTGTTGATATGGATAAGGTTTATCAACGGATCAGGGATATGTCGAATAAATGCCCTAACTATCGGCGGACAGGAACGGGAACCGGCGAAGTAGATTACACCGACGATTACGATGAAGAGGATGAAGGTGTTGTAGATGTTGAGCAGGAGGAATTCGAACTTCAGAAACAAGACGATGATGGCAGTTATCTTTTGAATCAGGAAGGTGACGTTTTCGAAGAAGACACCAGCCCGAATGCCAATGTTTCAAACGATTCGGATAGATAAAAAAAGCTCCGCAATAAAAACGGGCTCTGGAATTAAAATTCAGGAGTCAGGGATTATCTTAAACACTTTTCTTCTTTGATTTCCTGTCTGGCCTGTAAAAAGCTGGAAATTATAAGCATAACCACCGCCACGCACAACAGCGAATCAGCCAGGTTAAACGCCGGCCAATGGTACTCTTTATCGCCCCAAACTAAGTAAAAATCAAGGAAATCTCTTACTCGTCCTTCGTTGAAAATTCGGTCATAAAGATTTCCAATAATACCTGCACCAAAAAAACTAGTCGCCACAAACGTCATCTTACGTTTGATCTGACCGGTCAAAAAGATTCCCAACACCACGATCAAAGCAATAACCGAAATCGCAACCAGCAACACCCGCCTGCCCTCAAAAGTGCTCCAAGCCGCCCCGGCATTTTCACGCATGACCAGGTTGAAAAACCCATCGATAACCGGCTTTTCCCAAACACCCTGTGTAGCAAGATAATCAAAAGCCGCCCATTTGGTTACAAGATCAGCCCCCGCCAATATTATCATTATCACAAAAAAAACGAAAATCGTTCGCCCCTTCGGCAGTTCAGACCGGAACCCCTTTATTGCTGACAAATATTTAGATTTATTCGTCTGTTTTTGGGCCACTTTATTGTGAGTATTTAGCTAATAATTCTCGTAATTTCGGCTGTCTTGGATTGATCTCAAGCGACTTCCGCCAGTGTTGCAGGGCCATCTCACGCGCCTCGGCGTCATCTTCACTTATCGCTTTCAACATATAAGCAACCCCAAGGCCCTTACGAGCATCCCAGTCATTTTCATCGAACTGCGTCGCCATCAAATAATTTTCAAGCGACTGCTCAAAATTGTTTTGCTTGATATAGTAAACCCCGAGATACCTGTAAGCCTTAACATTTTCAGGATCGATCTCCAGAACCGCCTCTAAAACTTCCTTTGCCGCATCATTATCTTTAGCCCTCATATAACTCACCGCCAAAGGCACCATGATATCGGGCTTGTTACCTTCCATCTCCAGCGCCCGCTTATATGATTCTATCGCTAACTGATTATCTTTTCGCTCCTGGTATATATTGCCCAGCAAAGCCGCTACTTCACCCGAATCGGAGGCAAGTTCCTTCGCTTGTAAAGCATACTCCAATGCGTTTTCCATGGCATCGGGCTCTTCCTTTATCTCGAAAAAACTTTTCGCCGCCTGAAAATGCGCCTGGGCATTGGTCGGCTCTATCTGAGCCGCACGTACAAATGCCTTGGCCGCCTCGGCAAATTTCGTTAACACTTGCCGAACCGTACCCAAGTTGAAAAAATCATGAAAAGAATAATAATTGAGCTCCGTTGCACGCTCATAAGCCAGTTCACTTTGCTCATATTCGCCTGCCTCCATATAAAGATCGCCCAGCATTGAATGAGCAAGCGAAAATTCGTCGTTAACTTCAACCGCTTCCTTGAGTTTTTCAATAGCTTGCTGCCTTCCATCGGTTTCCCTTAAAACGATTGCCTCTGTATATAGTTCCGCTGCTCTTTCCTGCGGCTGGGCACAACCGCCAAGAAAACCTGCACCCAGAGCCAATCCCGCCATTATCATCAGCGACTTGCGAATTAAAGAAGAACACATAAAAAAACCTTTCAACATTATAGATACATATAGTGCAAAAACTTCCAAAATTTTATTATATCATAGCACCTTTTGATGTCAAAAGCATTATTTTAAGGTAGTTCTAATAATAATTTTTATCTCCGCAATTGATTTCCCCCTGAATATACTTTATTATCATTTTAAGCGGGAAATAAATTGATATTTGCTTTTTTAATAACGAGGCCCTAATGACTGAAAAAATTAAACTTCAAAGAAAACCATACATGATCATCATTCGGGACGGATGGGGACACAACCCCGATTCTTCTCAAGACGCATACAACGCTATAAAACAAGCAAATACCCCGAACGATGACATGTTAATGTCACAATATCCAAACTGCCTGGTTGAAACGAGCGGCGAAGCCGTCGGACTGCCCGATGGCACCATGGGAAACAGCGAAGTTGGACACCAGAACATCGGTGCCGGCAGAATCGTTTACCAGGAATCGGTCAGAATCACTAAAGCCATCCGCGAGGGCGACTTTTTTGAAAATGAACATTTCCTAAAAGCCATCGAACAGGTTAAAGCAAAAGGAACCAAATTCCACATAATGGGCCTGTGCAGCGATATAGGAGTTCATTCACTACTGGACCATCTCTATGGTCTTTTGGAGCTATGCAAAAGAAATAATGTTCAGGAAGTTTACCTCCACGCTTTCACCGACGGCAGAGATTCACCTCCCACCAGCGGCAAAGACTATCTCACCGAAATTCAAAATAAAATGAAAGAAATCGGCATTGGGAAAGTGGCTTCCATTTCAGGCCGTTTCTACGCCATGGATCGCGACAAACGCTGGGACCGCGTTGAGCGGGCATACAACTGCCTTACCCAGGGAATCGGTCATAAAGCACCCGACCCCATCCAGGCACTGGAGCAAAGCTACGAAAAAGACATTACCGACGAATTCATCGAACCGGTAAACATAACCGAAAACGACAAACCCGTTGCGTTAATAGAAGACGGCGATGCGGTTGTATTTTTCAACTTCCGCGGCGACCGCCCCCGTGAAATCTCTCACGCTTTTACTGACAAAGAATTTAAGGAATTCGACCGCAAGGTTAAAACCGATACATATTTTATATGCATGACCCAATACGATGCCAGCCTCCAAGCTGAGGTTGCATTTCCCAAAATGCCCAAAATGAAAAACATCGCAGGGCAGTACTGGTCACAACTTGGTTTAAAACAGTTCCGCTGTGCCGAAACCGAAAAATACGCACATGTAACTTTCTTCTTCAACGACTACACCGAAGAAGCTTTCGAAGGCGAAGATCGCCAGATAATCCCTTCTCCGAAAGTTCGCACCTATGACATGAAACCCGAAATGAGCGCATTTGAAGTCCGCGATACCGTACTTGAAAAACTCGACCAGAACCAACACGACATCTATGTTATCAATTTTGCAAACCCTGACATGGTTGGCCACACCGGCGACCTTGAAGCGGCAAAAATAGCGGCCCAAACAGTTGACACATGCGTTGGCGATATTCTCAAAAAGCTCGAAACTCTCGGCGGTGTGGCTCTGATCATGGCAGACCACGGTAATTTCGAAAAAATGTACGACAGCGGAAACAAAATGGAACATACCGCCCACACCATCGGAAAAGTGCCTTTCATAATTTATGATCCGCAAAACAAAAATATCAAACTCAAAGATGAAGGAGCACTTGCTGACGTGGTCCCAACCCTGCTCGATATGATGGATATCCCAAAACCACAGGAAATGACCGGCGAAAGTTTGATCAGTAAGTAATTAGTTTTCACAGGCAAAATATGGCAAGCATAAAAGTTCTCGACCAGCACATGGTCAATATGATCGCTGCAGGCGAAGTAATTGAGCGCCCCGCAAGCGTCGTTAAAGAACTTATGGAAAATTCCATAGATGCCGGTGCAAAAAATATAACGGTCGAAATTTCAGATGGCGGCAAGAAACTTATCCGCATCATAGATGACGGTTTCGGCATGGATACCGAAGACCTTGAAAAAGCTTTCCTGCCCCATGCCACGAGCAAAATCAAAGGTTCCGATGACCTGCTCAAAATCTCAACTATGGGCTTCCGCGGCGAAGCATTGGCAAGTATCGGCTCAGTCGCAAAAGTCTCCATCACAAGCAGACAGCAAGATACCATCAGTGCAAACACTGTTGAGATAGACTGCGGCCAGAACCAGACTGTTAAGCCTGCAAGCGCAACATACGGCACAACCGTCGAAGTGCAAAATCTTTTTTATAAACTCCCAGCCAGAAGAAAATTCCTCAAAACAACAAATACCGAGTTTTCCCACATTTCCGAACAGTTCACAAGGATTGCACTTGCAAACCTTGATATCACTTTTACCCTGATCCATAACTCGAGAAAAATCCATTTCCTGCCCTCATCCCAAAGACTCAACCAGCGAATAGAAAACCTCTTCTCGAATCTAAGCGATGACATGCTCCCTGTTTCATCACAGGAAAAAAATGTCCAAATCAAAGGCTTTATCGGCAAACCCTCATCGGCCCGGGCAAGCGGCTCTTACCAATATGTTTTTCTCAACCAGAGATACATAAAAGATAAATTCATCTCCCATGCTATTAAAGAATCCTACAGAGGATTGATAGAGCCCGGCAAATTCCCTGTCATCTTTCTATTGATCAACATGCCTGCCGAATATTTCGACGTAAATGTTCACCCAACCAAAGTCGAAGTCCGTTTCGAAAACCCCAATCTGCTCCACTCCCAAATTATGGCAGTTATACGCGAAAAACTTATGACCTCTAATATCGACGCTACCGCCGATTTTGCCACAATCGCCCCAAAGAAATTCGAACCGAATGAAATGCAAAATTCCCCCGAAAGACAAAAAGCAAGGCAAGCCATCGAAGATTTCTTCAAAAAGCATCAGCCGTCTTCTTCGCAAACAAAATTTAACTTCGAACCTTCAAAAACAAACTCCGATTACCAACAACCGCCTCATCAAAATTTCACCCGTGATAATTTTTATGACTCTAAATTCCTTCAACCCAAGGAAAAAGTCCTCCAAATTCATGACAGCTACATACTCGTCGAAACTTCCGACGGATTCGAGATCATCGACCAGCATGCCCTTCATGAAAGAATCTTATACGAAAAACTGCTCTCCGCCGCAGCCCAAGGCCCTTTAAAGTCCCAAAAACTCCTCGTTCCCGCTTGCATAAATGTTACTCAACAACAACAGAAACTGATCGAAAACAACAAATCCATATTTGATAAACTTGGAATGGAATTGCAGGACTTCGGCCCTAACACTATCGCCGTTAACAGTTTCCCCGTTGTCCTGGAAAAACTCGACCCCATTCTTTTCACTCAGGACCTTCTCGACCTTCTTTCTGATCCCGAGCAAACACCTGACCTGGAAGGCATAATTCACGACATTTTCGATATGACCGCCTGCAAAGCCGCGATAAAAGCCGGCAAAAAGCTTTCAAATCAGGAGATTTCGAACCTTCTTGAACAAAGAAAAACAGCAAAAAGGTCCAGCAACTGCCCTCATGGCAGGCCCACCACAATCACATTCTCTTTAAAAGAACTCGAAAAACAGTTCCGGCGGACCTGACCACCGCCTTTTGAGTAACTTCTTTATCCAAAACCTCTTACATCAGCACATTTCGAAACAAATTACCATTTTTTGTCATCACAAATTTTTTTATCTTGTCTAAATTCATTGCTTTTTGTAAAATCATCATCTTATAAACTTATTAAAGATTAAAGATGTTATTGTATTTCGAGGATTTACGTGGCTAAGAAAAGTACAAATAAAAAAACTGCAAAAAAAGCTGCTAAAAAGACTACCAAAAAAACGGCTAAAAAAACTTCCAAAAAGACAACAGCCGCTAAAAGCAGGAATAAACCTGCAAAAAAGCTTTCACAGAAAAAATTGGATTATTTCCGAGATCTGCTGCTGATCAAAAGAGCTGAAATTCTTGGAGATGTCGATTCCATGGAAGCCGAAGCTCTCAGAAAATCCAGAAACGAATCAAGCGGCAATCTTTCCAATATGCCCATCCACATGGCAGATATTGGCACAGACAATTACGAACAGGAATTCGCTTTGGGACTTCTCGACAGCGAACGCAAGATACTCTATGAAATTGACGCCGCATTGGAAAGAATAGCCGAAGGCACCTACGGTATTTGCGAGGGTACCGGCAAAGCTATAAAAGAAATCCGCCTCGAAGCAAATCCCTGGGCCCGTTATTGCATAGATTACGCCAGAATGGTCGAAAAAGGTTTGGTGGAAGAAGGCGAAAAATACTACGAAGACCAGGACCAGGATGATGATTACGGTGATGAAGACGAAGACTTCGAAGAAGAAGATTTAGAGGAAGATGAGGATATCGACAGCTATTCTTACCTTCCAGACGAAGAGGAAGATAATGAGCGGATGTTCTACGAATAAAACATCCGCCCTTGCTTTACTTTACTGAGAATCTGAAAAAGGCGGCATAACAAACACAGCAGCCGAAACTACTGTGGTCCAGAGACCATTTTTGTCGCCTTCACACGTTTTAACTTCAGCTCGCGATTTCACGATTTTACCGCTCATCCGGTAAATCTCTTTACGTTCATCATAAGCCTTATCCGGATCAAATTCCACACCCAACGTTGTAGCAAGCATCGACGCCGCCATATCCTCTACCAAGTCCGCACAATTTTTCTTACGAAGACCATAACCATGAAATTCACTAATGTAACCATATTCGTGACCTTTTGCGGGAACTGCAAGACCAACACCTGCCGCACACAACCGGTTTGGCTCATTAGTATCACATCTGGCCATTACACAGTAGGTTATCGCTCCGGGGCGCAGCTTTTTCAAACCTTGTGACTTTGGAATTATTTTACCATTTGGCGGAAAAATACTGCTGACCGTCACCAAATTACAGATTTCAATACCGGCATCTCTCAAAGCAAGCTCAAATGACTGCAGCTTATGATGATGTTTACCAACACCGCTGGTGAAGAATACTTCTTTTGGAACCATTTTAACTCCTTAAACCATTATGAGTTACAAAAATCATTGAAATAAGGATTCAGATTATAGTCTCAAATTCTATTTATACAATAAAAAACTTGGCCGCGGAGCTTTTAAAATGTTAAAATTTTATTATGAATGTTAAATGCCCAACTTGCAGGAACCAATACGAATATACCACTGAAAAGGATGGAAAATTGCCTGATTTTTTCCCCTTCTGTTCAAAACGTTGCCAGCTCATCGACCTTGGAGCGTGGTTAGACAGCGAATATAAAATAGAATCCCAAAATGATCAAGATCAGGATCACCCTGATCGACAGCAGTAACTATACCTTCCGGTGGATCCTCAATTGATCTACAAAATTCTGCATATCTTCGGGCATCGCCGCTTCGAACGTCATCCTTTCATCGCTGCTGGGATGATTGATTTCCAGCTTCCACGCATGCAGTGCACACCGCCCGATAACAGGCGTTTCAACCGCAGGCTCACGGTTCTCAACTTGCCACGAGTAAACAATCTTTCCGCCATACATATCATCTGCCACGATCGGCGTCTTTAAATAAGCCAAATGTATGCGTATCTGATGCGTTCTTCCGGTTTTTGGCATCGCCATAATCAGGCAATATCCCTTAAATCTCTCAAGCACCTGGTAAAAAGTAACCGCTTCTTTGCCTATATCGTGCCTTATCGCATACTTTTCGCGTATCGAAGGATGATTACCAAGCGGCTGATTTATCCTGTCGCCGTCCAGTTCCGGGCAACCATGTGTTACCGCCATATAATACTTCTGAGTCGTCCTGTTAGCGAACTGCCTTGACAAACGCCAATGAGCCGTATCATTTTTTGCCACTATCATGACCCCTGTCGTATTCCTGTCAAGACGATGAACTATTCCCGGCCTGAACTCGCCGTTTATTGTCGAAAGCGAATTGGAATAATTAACCAGGGCATTTACAAGTGTCCCGGAAAGATTACCCCGTGCGGGGTGCACTATGATATCCGGCTGTTTATTTATAACCAGCATATCATCATCTTCGTAGATAACATCAAGCGGAATATCCTCCGGCAATATCTCCCTGACCTGTTTCGGCGGAACAATCAGGTCAACAATGTCTTTGGGATTGAGCTTTTGAGATGCTTTGGCAGGCTGATCATTAACGGTTACCCCCTGCTCTTTGATCAGTTTCTGGATCATCGTACGGCTAAACTGCCCGAAACGACCATGAAGATACTTGTCTAATCTCCGCTGGCGAATACCATGGCCCACACGAATCTTTAGATGCTCACCGCCTTCAAGTTCAGACTCATCCTGCTCCAGGATTTCATCGTCGCTTTCAATATTTGGATCGAAATTCTCCATCAAAACTGACTAACGTTCGCATCCTCGCCAGCCGCCGGAGCCGCTTCTTGTTGATTCGCTTCATCTGGTGTAATATTCAAACCTTCCAAAATCGAACCCTGATCAATATCCGGAGTCATTTCTTCGCTTGCCTGGGGCGGCTCTACTACCGGAGCCGGCAAAAATTCCACCTCGCCAGTATAATCAACTAAATTACTAAGCCTTCTCTGGGCCTGAAAATAAGCAGGGCTCGCCGCATACTCAGTATTTGTCGCTATTTCAGTATAAATTTCAACCGCTTGATCAAAATTGCCCAACTCTTCCTTACACAATCCAATCCCATATTTAGCCATAGAAAGCAGATTTTCGTCCTCTCCTGCCACTTTAATCGCCTGCTGATAGTAATTTTCGGCAGTTTGAATTTGACTCTCTACCATTACCCTTTCCGGAAGACCCGGCTTAAACTGCAATTCTGCCCTGAGCATATCTCCAGCCTTGATATAAGCCAAACCTTTAAGCTTATCATTGTCAAGTTCCTGGGCATTTGCCACCAGCGTCGATGCCGCGATTGAAAGCGCCATCGAACTATCGCCGCCCTGCGCCATTGCCTGGGCAATCTGATATTTCGCCGCAACTTCTTCCTGAATTCCATATGTAACCATGGACCGGTACTGCCTTTGCTGCCCTTTGGTCCGATAAATCGTCATATAGGCGCTTACTATCACAAGTATCGCAACAACAAGCACATAGATCACCATCTTTTTATTTCGTTTCAACATCTCAGGAACTTCCGACAACCATTTCGCAAGTTCATTTGTATGCAACTGATGACGATGTTCAGATTTCATTTATCACCTCAAAATAATCATTATTTCCATTTAAACCCGTATTTTCCAAAAACCGGCAAAAAATACAACAAAGCGTAAGCCTTGATTAAAAGTCGGATTATACAAGGAATTGTTTTATCTTGCAATAGAGTAATATACATACTAAAATTTTGTATTATGTTTACTTTGCCTAATAAAAGTTTCCGAAAGGATTTTATGAAATTCAGACCATTTTTTTATATCTACTTATCTATATTAACAGCCGTGCCCCTGTTCGCACAACTCGACAAAACCAGGTACATCACGATCGATGAAATCGAAACCGGCATGCCCGCCTATTGTTTGACAATTTACAAGGGAGTCAATGTCGAAAAATTTGATCTCGAAGTCATCAGCGTCGTTAAAAAAGCCAATCCCGGCATATTTAACCAGGGCGGCCAGAATACCATCCTCGTGATGGGAACCGACGAAAGATTCCGCGAAACCGGCCCCGTCCAGGGATGCAGCGGCTCACCCGTCTTCATCGATGGCCGTTTAGCCGGTGCCCTGGCTGTGGGCTTTAGCTTCTCAAAAGAACCGCTATACGGCGTAACCCCAATCGAAGAAATGATATCTTCATCCCAAAACGCACTAAACGTCGAAACACCAAGACCGGGCCAATCTTTCTACGATTTCTCACGACCTATCGACACCGATCAAATCGTAAAAGCATATTTCAAATCTCTTGAAAACTGGCAAAGCTCACGAAGCCAGAACCATCTCGCGATCCCGGTAATGTCCTCATTTGCCCAGGATCAGGTCAATAACATAAATGACCTTTTCCGAAACACAGGCATGCAGGTCTATTCCGCCGCCGCCGCTTCTGCTTCTTTGGACGACCTCGAAGCCCCCCTTGTCCCCGGCGCAACAGTCGCCTGCCCGCTTGTAACAGGCGATATTTCACTCTCTGCTGTTGGAACAGTTACCGATGTTGTAGATGACAGAGTTTACGCTTTCGGCCACGCTTTCCTCGGCGAAGGCAAGGTCAATCTTCCAATGGCAAACGGCTATATCCATACTGTGGTTTCAAATGTTATAACATCTTTCAAATTCGGCCAGTCCGGCCAGATCGTCGGAGCTTTAAAAACCGATACAAAATCAGGAGTGTTCGGTGAAATCGGCGCCGTCCCGCCGATGATAGACTTCAACATCCACGTAAACAAATACAACGACATCCCCCGCCGCTTCAACTGCCAAGCCGCTGTCCACGAAAGACTAACACCCATGCTAGTAAACGCTGCTATAATGGGAACCATCGGCCTGCACAGCGAAGTCCCCAAAAATCACGAGATTCTTTATAATATAAAAGTTAAAGCAAAAGGTTTTGACGAAATCTCCTACAGCAATATCGCCGCAAACACAGGCGCCCCCGCCATCGTTTATGATCTCATGGCAATGATCGCAACTTTGATGGACAACCCTTTCCAGGTCGTCGAGATAGAATCTATAGATGCAAGTTTTACAATTAATCAGGCACACAAACTTATCGCTGTCGAAAAAATCATAACCTCAAACTCAAATCCAAAACCCGGCGAAACTATTCAACTTGAAGTACTTACAAGGTCTTTACTTGATATTGACAGGAAATACGTGATAGATTACAAAATACCCGAAGATATCCAGCCTGGCCAATATAATATCAATATCAGCGGAGCCGATGCATATAAAAATTTCATTCGTCAAATGCGACCAAACAGATTCACTGTAACAAACATTGAAGAACTCTTCCAGGCATTCAGACTGGTACACAGCTTCGACAACAATAAGCTCTACGCTTACATGGAAGTACCCGCAGACGGTATTATCCTCGGAAATTCCGAACTGGGAAACCTTCCCATAACCAAGTCAATGGTCCTTGTGGACACAAAACGCACCAGCCAGATAACCCCTTACAGAGACTGGACCGCGAAAGAATTAAAGATAAATAAATTGATCATTAACGATATGTCCATACAAATAAACGTTGAGAAATAGGAGTCAAAATGTTTTCAAATTTCAAAATAATTACTGCCGCAGTAATCGCCATTTCAATTACAGTTAACACCTTTGCGATCCAAAGCAAACTCATCCAGCATGAATCTTTCCAGGACTTCACAAAAGAACATGCCCAAACCGAGAACACCGTTGTTACCAGCGACGGCAAAATACATCTCAGCTGGGATGTACAAACTCTGGCAGAAAAGTTTGGCAGCTCATGGGTAATCAACACTATGGTCATTGACAAAAATGGTATAATCTATCTCGGCACAAGCCCTAACGGCGAGATTTATAAATACGATAACAAACTCGAAATGATATATACCGCCGAAATCTTTGACTCCAATAACATTGTGGACGTTAATGATACTAACGATATCCCGGACACCAATGACCCTAACCAGCTACCAAAAATCATAAAAGCCGATCCGGCAATCGCCAACAAACACGTTTTCGCTATGGCTCTCGACCGCAAACAAAATCTAATCGCCGCTATCAGCGGTGCCGATGGCGCGCGGATTCTCAGATACCAAAAAAACAAGTTTGATGTAATATTAGATCTGCCCGAAACCAATTATGTCTTCTCTATGATCAACGACAACAAAAATGGTCTGATCATAGGCACCGGCCCCGAAGGCAAAATCTTTCACCTGCTCAAAAAAGGAAACAAATACTCAAAAGAACTTATATATGACGCTAAAGAAAACAGTATCCTTTCTTTGGCCCTGGACAAGAACAAACTTTATGCAGGCACCGATCAGAAGGGTTTGATCTACAAAATCGACCTCGAGACAAAACAGCCAACAGTCTTCTACGACAGTGACGAAACCGAAATAACCGCAATCATCGTTGACCAGAACTCAACCGTTTACGCAGCTTCAACAAGTGAAGAAGTAGCACAAACAGTGGCCATGGCACAAAGGGCGATTCCATCACCAAAAATGCCCGGCAGAGGTCAATCTAAATCAAAAGACTCCGCCCAGCAAATGTCCAACGGGCTCAAACTTCAAATCGCCAATATCAAACCCGACCCCCAGGCCGAAAACAAGAAACGACAACTCCAGGCCGCCGCCCAGCAGGCACAGGGCCCACAAAGTCACATTTACAAAATCACTCCCGATGGACTCGTCGAAGATGCCTACGCTAACCAGGTACTCTTTTTCGACCTTGCTATGTATAAAGATAATATTGTCGTCGCAACCGGAAATGAAGGCCAGCTCTTCCAGTTTGACACGTTTTTGAAAACCGACGCACTGCTATATCAGGACGAACTGGCAAGCCAGATACTTGCGGTTACCACATTCGAAGATGACCTATACCTTGCAACCGCCAACCCCGCCAAACTCCTCAAAATCAGCAGCAAATATGCTTCAAACGGCTATTACATCAGCCCTCTGATAGATGCCGGCCAGCCAGCTAAATGGGGCAAACTCCAGGTACAGGCAAACATACCTGCCCAAACTTATATAAAAATTCAAGCCAGAACCGGCAATGTAAAGGACCCCAACTCACCAACTTTCGGCAGCTGGACAGATGAACTTGAAATTAAAAACCCCGTCCAGCTCGATGTTTCACCCGCCAGGTTCTGCCAATATAAAATAATCTTTGAAACAGATAACCCCCAGGCTACACCCCTGCTTTCACAGGTGGCTCTCGCTTATGTTGTACCGAATATCGCGCCCAATGTAACGTCTCTTGATGTTTCGCCGGCAGAAAATAAACCCGACACTTTGAAAATCGAATATGAAGCCAAGGATGAAAACGAAGACAAACTTATTTATGACATCCAACTCAAAAAAATCTACAGAGAAAAATGGATCACCATAGAAGAAAATCATAGTAAAGAACAGTTCACTTTCGACACAAACATGGTCGAAGATGGCAGATACGAAATTAAAATAATCGCAAGCGATGAAAAATCAAATGACAGTCAAACCAAACTTACCGGCACAAGAATATCAGACGTCTTCATAATCGACAATACCCCTCCAACCATAGATATCCTCTCTATAGAGAATACCGATAAAGGCTTCAAAATGACTCTTGTAGTTTCCGACCAACTCAGCTTGATTGATTCTTTGGAATATACCATCAACGGCAGCGACCAGTGGCAATCAACCCTGCCTGAAGATTATATTTACGATACCACAACAGAAAATTTCGAAATCTCAATAGAAGATATCAAGCCGAGCATACACCTTATTTCCTTCAAGGCAAAGGATTCCGCAGGAAATATCGCGTTCAACAGCACCGAAGTCGAAATTGAAAATTAACATGGATTTATAATGAGAAATATTTCACTTGAAAAAGTAACTGACGCCGTCGCGAAACTTGCAATAGATGCTTGCTATGAACTGGAACCCGATGTTCTTGAGGCTCTAAAAGATGCCCAGCAAAAAGAAACGCACCCCGGTGCAAAAAAGATTCTTGCGCAGCTTGTAGAAAACGCCGAAATTGCGAAAAACGAAAAAATACCTCTTTGCCAGGATACCGGCTTGGCTATTGTTTTCGTAAAACGAGGTGCCGATATAGTTTTTAGCGATAACCCAAACGGCCTGTTCAATGCAATCAACCGCGGAGTAGAAAAAGGCTACACTAAAGGCTCTCTCCGCAAATCAGTTGTCTCCGAACCGCTCAACCGCAGAACTAACACATTAACCAACACACCCGCAGTTATCCATTATCAGGAAGTCCCCGGCGACAAACTCAAAATTTCACTAATGGCAAAAGGCGGAGGATGTGAAAACAAAAGCCAGTTCAAAATGTTCAACCCAACCGAAAGAAAAGAAAACATTTGCACTTGGATAATCGAAGTTGTCAAACAAGCCGGCGCTAATGCCTGCCCTCCATTCGTTGTAGGCATCGGCATGGGCGGAGATTTCGAACAGTGCTGTATGATTTCCAAACTCGCCCTGCTCCGCGAAATCGGTAAACCAAATCAGGACTCCTTCTACGCCGATCTCGAAAAACAGCTCCTTGAAGATATCAACAAACTCAACCTCGGACCCCAGGGCCTCGGCGGCGACACCACTGCGCTGTCAGTACAAATCGAAACCGCCCCCTGCCATATCGCGTCACTGCCGGTCGCTGTTAACATCGAATGCCACAGCCACCGCCACAAATCAATCACGCTCTAATTGTCTAATTGATTGTGAACCGAGTTAGAAATCTCAACAAAATCCTCTGCCATCAAATCACCCGGCCTAAGCCCAAGCTCTATCCCCAATCCTTCAAAAGCCCCCTTCCAGTCAACGCCCGCAAAGGACTCCGGTGCAAATTTCGTACATCCGTTAAGCGTCTTCCTGCGATGCTGAAAAAACATCCCGACCACCTGCTGAAAAGTTCTAACATCTTTTATCGCCTCAGCCTTTTCCTTAACTCTTCGAAACTCAAGCATTACCGAATCAACCTTTGGTTCAGGCCAAAACACCTTCGGCCCCAGCTTATGAAAAATTTCCGCTTGCCCAAACGCCTGCACATAAACACTTAACGTACCGTACAACTCATCGCCCGGATTAGCCGCAAGCTTCTCACCGATTTCCTTCTGAACCGTCATAAACATCTCATCAACAGTAACTTCTCCCACGATCAAATTTATAATCAATGCTGAGGATACATCATAAGGTAAATTAGACACCAACAGCAACCTTCCCGAATATCCACCCCTGACCTTTTCAACCGCCTCCACAAGCTCGGGGTTCAGCGCATTTTGATTCTTCAAAACATCTCCGCCTATCACATCCACATTTGGAAATCTTCCCGTCACTTTCCGGACCGCTTCATACAAACCCCTGTCATACTCAACCGCGATTACATAACCAGCCAATTCCGCCAAAGTCTCCGTCATCGAACCCGTTCCCGGCCCAACTTCAATTACAACATCATCCCTGGTTATATTCGCTTTGCCTATAAACAGCCGCATCAAATTCAGATCAATCAGAAAATTCTGACCCAGCTTCTTGTTCGTCCGCAATCCAAAAGAGGCAAGTATTCGCTGAATTTCGCTTTTCGTCTGCATCACCCCCCCTTACTGTTTTTCACCTTCGCCATATCTATCGCCAGCTGAATCGCCGAATGCATACTGCCTACACTCGCAACCCCCTTGCCGGAAATATCAAACGCCGTCCCATGCGCAGGCGAAGTCCGAATTATCGGCAGCCCGATCGTAACATTCACCGCCGCATCTCTCGCCATCAGTTTAACCGGTATCATACCCTGATCGTGGTACATCGCAACAATACCGTCAAACTTGCCCTCGACCGCTTTCAAAAAAAGTGAGTCAGCCGGATAAGGCCCGCTGCAATTAATACCAACCTCTTGAGCCATCATTATCGCAGGCGTAATTATCCGCTTTTCTTCATCACCGAACTGACCATTCTCACCGGCATGCGGATTCAACGCCGCCACCGCAATATGAGGCTTGTCAATCCCGAAATATTCCTGCAACGCCGTATTAAGCAAATCTATCGGCTCAAAAACCAGCCCTATGGTAAACCTGTGCCGCAGATCAAAAAGCGACTCATGTATCGACGCCAACGCCAGCTTCAAATCCTTAGCAACAAACATCATTACCTTCCGCGGCGACTTGCACAAATCCGCAAGCATCTCAGTATGCCCAGGCCACTTACCGCCCGCCATCTTCCAGCTCTGCTTATTTATCGGAGCCGTCACAACTGCATCAACTATCCCCCTCAATGCCGCATCAACCGCATCCCGGCAAAAATGCATCGACGCCTGACCCGAAATATCATTCGGCTCACGTACCCATGGCGGCACCGAATAAATATCATAATCGGCAACAACAACATTCCGCGGATAATCCCTGCTCAACTTCTCGTACTGATGCCGAGCCCAATAAGGATCGATCTCCAGCAAATCAGATGCATAAACAAGCTGCTCATTCATCCCAAAAATCACAAACTTCGCCTGGTGCCTCAAAACAGGATCATTCAGCGTCTTAACGATAATCTCCGGACCGATACCCCCCGGATCACCCATCGTAACACCAATAACGATCTGTCGTTTCGAATCACTCATATTCAATAGCCCATTCCCCGAAGTTTCTCAATCGTCAACCCTGAACCGCCGGTCATCCTGGCGATCTGTTTGTGTATCATTTTCCCGATAATATCCGTTTCAATATTAACATGGTCACCAACCTTCAAATTCTTAAGCATCGTACCATCAATCGTTACCGGTATAACCGCAATCTTAAAAACCATCCCATCGATATCTGCAACCGTCAAACTTATACCGTTTATCGCAACCGAACCTTTTTCAACCATCTGATCGATCACTTTTTCATCTGCCGTAAATTTTATCTCCCAAAACTTCGCACCTCTGACAATCTCTTTAACTGTCGCGATTCCATCCACATGCCCCTGAACAATATGTCCTCCAAAGCGACCATCCGCCCTCATTGCAAGCTCAATATTAACCATGTCTCCCGATTTCAACTTACCAATAATCGACCTGCCAAGCGATTCTCCACTTACATCAAAACTGACATTCTTGCCCTCGATCTTCGCCGCCGTCAAACAAACACCATTGACCGCCACACTGTCACCAAGTTTGACTTCCTTGACCAGCTCACCCAGATCAACAACTACGATCGAACCACTAAACGTCACAACCTTGCAAACTGACTCTATTATCCCTGTAAACATATCCAAACCTTATTAAATTGGACTCAATCAAAAAATGCTATTGTCTCATTCTAAAGTCAACTCATGTAAAAATCCATAAAAAAGCCCCTTTTAAAAAAGGGGCTATCTACTCAATATCAAATCAACTTACTTTGGCAGGTCCATCGTATTCATTTCATAATAGAAACCATCCTGCCTGTTTTTCATAAACGCACTCGAAATTCCAAAGTACTGTTTGACCGCATCAAACTTCGGCAGCAGGGAAAAATTAAACATTTCTAAAAAACTACCTGCCTGTTCCCCTGCCGCAGAATTTAATCCGCTCAGTCCTTCTTCCTTCAAAACATCCCACATAACTTCATAAACTTCCCGGTTGTTCTGAAATCCTGCAACAGCTACTTCACCGGGAATGCTCTTTCTCGCCTCGATAAACCATGGCTTCGTTTCAAAACTTTTCGCGTCGCCGCTTGACAACTGCCTCAACGTCTTCTCAATCTCCTCTTCAGGCGCGATCATCAAATAAGAATCTGTAACAGTTATACCTATCTTCGGCATCTTCGACGATTCCATACCCGGCTGACCCATCGACATCATCCCGCCAAAATCGACCAAATAAACATTATTACCCATAAACTCACGTTTGAGCTTAGGATTGCCCGCAGCCAAATACATCCCATGCAGCATGCCAATCGACTCATCCATCTTGCTTGCATTGTCAACAGCGATAGCAAAAACAGAAGACTGCGGACGCCCCTTTTTATCCGCATCGTAACTTGTTGCAACCACAACCTGTGACCCGAAATGATTTATCAGATCCTGCTGGACCGTCATCATCTTTCCATCTGGTGACGAAAAAGGCATATTCAATAGCATTGCCGCCTGGGGCTGAACCGCCATCACCATACTTTTAAGCTGCTCAAAAGCATTTTTAACATCCCAGTTGAATATGCTCACAGAACTGGTAGAACTATCCACAAAATCGGGAATAGAAACTCCGGCATTTTTCATATCCAACATTTTGATAACACCTTTTTTCTCGCCATCTATCTTAAGCAGAGCCCTGGCCTTCAAGTCACTCGTCTTTGGATCAACATTAACTTGACCGACCAGCGAAGAAACATTGCTAAGCCCGAACATCTCCATCTGCATCTTAGCATCCGGCCCCGCCTTACTCGCTGCCAGATCCAAAAACTTATTCACATTAACAAAGAACTTCAAACTGTCTTTCAGATCAGTTGCCTGCATACCTTGAACGTAATCCGAAGTCTTCAAAAGACTCTCCCCGGACTGCCCGCCTTTAACCTGCGAAATAACAAACCTCATCAAATCAAAATCCGTATCCGCTGTAACAACAAGAACATCATCTACAAACCCGTAATTTAATTCAAACGGATTTCGCTTATCTTGTCCCGAAACACCATTAACATCATCAAGGCCTTCAGCTTTTCTTTCCTTAATAAGCGTCACAACTTCCACACCCATAACATTTTGCTTCTTGCGAGTCGCTCCTTCGCTTACCGCCTTTTTAATTTTTTCTTCTATTGTCTCTTTTATATTCGCTGCATTCTTGCCATATTCCATTAACATTACCACACCGGCATCTTCGCCTTTGGAGACACTCTCGCCCATCAAAACACCGACAGCAATCTTACCAGTCGGCAAATTCTCCTCCTTCCCCCCATCAAGAAAATCGAACTTGCCCGAAACCATTTTAAATTTTTCAAAAGACTTTTTGAAATCACTTACAAAAGGCTTCATCACCGGATCGTTCCACAACCCGTATAGATCAGTTTTCTTAAAGCTCGCCTGTAAGCTGCTAATGTTATCCGTACTTACCATAAAAACTGTATCGCTCGGCAAAACATTCTCCGCCGCCGGCAGCTGGCAAATACCCAAACTCGCTAAAATCGTCAAAACTAAAACACTAAAAGTTAAACAAGTTTTCATTTTAAAATTCCTTAAATCAAATTTACATTATAACTAAAAATTTTAATTCTGAGTTTTATCCGGTTCAATCTTCCCGTCAGGCTGCAAATACCTAAATCCAGTATTAGGTGCATCCGCGTCATAAGCGAATGCTTCATGATTATCCAAAAAGTCCTTCACATAATTAACCGGTATCGCAAAACCAAGCCCGCCCATAAAAATATAACCCATATTCGTCACACCGACCACCTCACAACGCAAATTAAAAAGCGGCCCTCCCGAATTACCCGGGTTTATATCCGTATTCGTCTGCAAATAAACCAACCCCTCGAACGCCCTGTTCTTTGTGCTCACTATCCCGTCATGAACAGACCTTTCCAGGCCCAGCGGATTCCCAATCGCAAAAACTTTCTGCCCCACATGCAAATCATCATTGTCGCCAAACCGAACATAACTAATCCGCGTATCACCCAAATCCTCAACTTTCAAAAGCGCCAGATCATAATAAGGATTGATCGAAACGATCCGCACCTTCTTGAATTTCACCTTATCAAAACCGGTAACAGTCTTCTTAAAAACCGTTATTGAAATCTTCGTTTCACCCTCGATCACATGATAATTAGTGATCAGATACCCACCTTCATTTATAAAAAATCCGCTTCCCAGCCCCCCCGCATGCGAAACAAGAACAACCGACTCCGAACTGTGTTCAACACAATCCTCAATACTCATAAAATCACGATCACCAGTATAATAAAGCCTCCCACCGTTTGTACTTATACTTTCAGCTTCAGCTTCAACCTCATTAATATCAATTGCCTGCGGCTCCTGCTTTAGGTCTTTTTGATCCCTGACAATCTCCACAATATCCTCACGCTTAACCGTCAAGCCCGTAAACCCCAGATCAACGATCACATAATCGTCCTTTTCCATAACGATCGTACCCGTTATCGCGGCACCGTCTTTAACGATAACCGTCTCACCCGCGCAGACCGTCACAATCAAAAAAAACGCAAACAAAGCCTGAACAAATAATTTCATAATTAACCTATCCAAAAAAACGTTTACCCCATTATAAACTACACCCCAAAACATGTAAAGCCATATTCAGTTGTTCAGCTGCTACAGGTTTTTAGAACTATTTGCCGCAGTAATCGATCAGCCTGGCAATTTCACTCCGCAGATTATGCCTATGAACTATCATATCCACAAATCCATGATCGAGCAAAAACTCAGAACGCTGAAAACCTTCCGGCAATTCAACCTTAATAGTCTGATAAATCGTCCTGGGCCCCGCAAATCCGATCAAAGCACCCGGCTCAGCGATTATCACATCACCCAACATCGCGAAACTCGCCGAAACTCCACCCGTAGTCGGATCAGTCAACAGCGATATAAACAATCCACCAGCCTGATCATATTTCGCCAGCGCCGCCGATGTCTTGGCCATCTGCCCAAGCGACACAACACCCTCATGCATCCTCGCACCGCCCGAACAGCTAACCGCGATAAACGGCAGCGATTCTTCTA
>CAZITB010000018.1:2584-4902 GCA_964542055.1 uncultured Candidatus Kuenenia sp. | reverse complement strand
TCAAACGAACCATCGTCCACTAGATATTCCACTCTTTGCAGACCTGAAATTCTAAAATGATGATTACATTCAGGACAAACTTCACGGTTTTCCGCCACTGTCTTGCGGTAAATTATATGCTCACACCCGGGGCACCTAAGCCACAGCCCATCGGGCATTTCCTTCCTTGGCTTTAAAGAAAAGCCTTCCCATTGTGATTTCATCTTTGCCATAGTCGCCACATTATAGCATTAAAAAACCACATTGCAACCCAAATAAACCCATTTTTAGGGATAACAGGGCAGATCGTGCTAAGTACTGCAAGTATCTGGCTTTCGTAGTTTTTTGGGCAAAAACCAAAAACTTGCATAAAATAAGTTATCTTTCTGCTATAATATGGTAAGGCTTTAGGAAAACAGCGATGACTAAACTAAAACAGATTCTGAAATTCATAGCTGCTCTGGCTGTATGTTTCGGTGTAAGCGGCTTTGGTGCCGTTTTTACCACTAACGGCTCAACCAGCTGGTATGCCCAACTTGAAAAACCGTTCTTCACACCCCCCGACTGGGTTTTTGGCCCTGTCTGGACAATCCTTTATCTTTTAATGGCAATCTCGGCTTTTCTTATCTGGAACAAGGGCCTAAATTACCCCAAAGTTAAACCCGCTCTTGGACTATTCCTTATACAACTGGCTCTAAATGCAATCTGGACCCCCTTATTCTTTGGATCGCATTTGATACTGGCCGCTTTTATCGAGATTATACTTTTATGGCTGGCAATATTTGCAACTATACTTGTTTTCAAACGCATTTCTTTGCTAGCTGCTGCATTGCTGGTTCCTTACCTGATATGGGTCAGCTACGCAGCAATATTAAATGGATCGATATACTTTTTGAACAAATAAGGAACCGCTCAAGATCAACCCAAAAAAGCTCAATCGCAAAAGCGATGACGTTGAAAACTGAATTAATATCCCCACACCCGCCCAAAGGGCTATGTATTTTAAACAAATCACCACAACGTCCCTTTTTATACCATTTCAAACTTGCAAAAACACTATAAAATGCTAAATTATGTGAATTACAGCAGTATTTATCGTTTTAAATCGGCGGCTTATGCAACCGACGGGGACGGCGTGTATCCAGGGTTCTCGATTATTAATTATCCAGAGAATACCTCTGGCATAAAAAGGATTTTAAAATGCCGAAAAAAGCACTTATCACCGGTATTACCGGCCAGGATGGATCATATCTTACCGAACTACTGCTCCAGAAGGGGTATTTTGTTTATGGTCTGATCCGCCGAAGTTCAAGTTTTAATACCGACCGTATCGACCACATCTACCAGGACCCTCACAAAAATCCCTCACTTCGATTGATTTACGGCGATCTCACCGACGGTGGCAACCTTTCAACCATTCTCAACGATATTCAGCCCGACGAAATATACAATCTCGGCGCACAAAGCCACGTTCGCGTCAGTTTCGACCAGCCCATATATACAGCAAACGTAGATGCACTTGGCACCCTTCGCCTGCTCGAAGCACTGCGAACTATGAATAAACCGCCCCGATTTTACCAGGCATCTTCGAGCGAAATGTTCGGCAAAGTTATCGAAACACCTCAAACCGAATCCACCCCGTTCTATCCCAGAAGCCCCTACGGCTGCGCAAAAGTTTATTCTCACTGGCAAACCGTAAACTACCGTGAAGCATACGACCTGTTTGCCTGCAACGGCATACTTTTCAACCATGAATCACCCCGAAGAGGTGAAACATTTGTAACCCGCAAAATCACCCGGGCAGCTACACGCATCAAGTTCGGCCTGCAGGAAAAACTGTTCCTGGGCAATCTTGATGCCAAACGCGACTGGGGCTTTGCAGGCGATTATGTCGGAGCCATGTGGCTGATGCTCCAGCAGGAAAGCCCTGATGATTACGTAATCGCAACGGGCCAGACGCATTCGGTCCGCGAGTTTCTCGATGAGGTCTTCGGATATCTCGAGCTGGACTGGCAGAAATATGTGGAAATCGATCCAAACTATTACAGGCCAACAGAAGTAGATTTACTCCTGGGCGATGCCTCCAAAGCCAGGGAAAAACTCAACTGGCAGCCAAAAGTGGATTTCAAACAGTTAGCGATTATGATGACCCAAGCTGATTTGAAACTTGCACAACATGAAAAACTGATAAGCGAATATAAGCGGGTTTAATAGCTAGTAACTACTAACTATTAACTACTAACTACTAAATAATGAATAATTTCTTCAAAGACAAACGGGTTGTAGTCACAGGCGGTGCCGGTTTTCTCGGCGGCTATGTTCTAAAAAAACTTCAGCAA
>CAZITB010000018.1:0-2574 GCA_964542055.1 uncultured Candidatus Kuenenia sp. | reverse complement strand
GAGGCTGTAAACAGATTTTGATTCCCAAAATCGAAGATTACAACCTTGTCAAACCACAAGACATCGCCAGAATGTATCGCGAGATGAAACCGGATATCGTAATTCACCTTGCGGCCGTTGTAGGCGGTATCGGAGCCAACCGCGAACATCCGGGAAAATTCTTTTATGAAAACCTAATGATGGGCATTGAGCTGATCGAACAAGCCAGGCAGAACAATATCGAAAAATTTGTGGCGATTGGAACTGTTTGTGCATATCCAAAATTTACCCCCGTTCCTTTTCATGAAGATGATATATGGAACGGCTACCCAGAAGAAACGAACGCACCTTATGGTTTAGCAAAAAAAATGCTGCTGGTCCAGTCACAGGCATATCGACAGGAGTATGATTTCAATTCGATCTTCCTGATTCCCGTCAATCTTTACGGGCCCGGCGACAATTTCGATCCATCCAGCAGCCATGTGATTCCGGCCTTGATAAAGAAATGCGTTGATGCCATCGAAAACGGCGACAACTACATTGAATGCTGGGGCACCGGCAGCGCTTCCAGAGAATTCATCCACGCCCGCGATGCAGCAGAGGGAATTTTGCTTGCCGCCGAAAAATATAACGGTTCTGAACCGGTAAATATCGGAGCCGGGTTTGAAATAACGATTAAAGACCTGGTGGAAAAGATTGCAAAATATACCGGATTTAAAGGCGATATCCGCTGGGACAGTTCAAAACCCGACGGCCAGCCAAGAAGATGCCTTGATGTTACACGTGCGAAAAATGAATTCGGCTTTCAGGCCCAGATAGATTTCGACACCGGCCTCAAAGAAACCATCGACTGGTACCTCGGTACCAGATAGTATTTAACAGGCGGTAAATCAGCTTTGAATTAGCGAAATATTGATTTGCCTTCGATAATTTAAAGGTTTGTCCATAAAATATTAAGGCTCATTTGTGGTATATGAGCTTTCGATTGCAACATAAGAGCCTTTAAGTATCAAATTTGAGCTTTTAAATATCGCATTCGTGCCTTCGTTTGCGGCAAACGAGCTTTCGTATCGAGCATAATAGCCTTCGTTTGTCACATATTAGCTTACAAATATTGCATTGGTGCCTTGATATACCGCATATGAGCTTTCAAATACGACAAAACAGCCTTACATTGCGGCATTGAATACGTACAATGCGGCATAGTTGATTTGATATGAGGCATTTTAAATAACGAATACGTCATTTGAAGCGTAGAATGCGATATTCTAAACGTCAAATACGCCATTTTAAATATAGAATACGGCATTTGTTATTAAGAATGAGCCATTCGATATGTAAAACACGGCATAGTTGTTTAGGCCTTAACTTTATTATAAAAGGATTTTCATGGCAGAATTCAAAGATAAAAACGAAATCAGTCTAATGGATTATGTAATCGTTTTATTTAAGCATAAAAAAAGCATTATTTTTATAACACTTCTACCGACTCTTTTAGTGGCTCTGATTACTTTATTGTCACCAGATAAATATCAATTAACCTACTGTTATAGCCAGAGTGGAGAAGAAAGCTCTTCGCACTTAGACAATGTTTACATAAAAGAGGATAGGTACTTCGATTTAGAAAAATACTTCAAAAATCAGCAAGACAACACAAAAGATCAGTATATTTTAAGCAACTGGAATTTTACCCAGAAAAATTATCAGATATACCGAAACTGGTTCTATAGCAATTCAAATATGCTGCAAATTATTGACATGCTCAAGAAAAACAAATTGAACGAATATGCACAAAGAATCGAAACTGCCAGCAACCATGGCAGAGATGCCGTTCAAAAGCTGATTGATTTCAGCGTATCTCCTCAATTTGTAAACATATCAAAAACTACTGATCCTGAAAAACTGAAAGGCCTCAGTCAAATAAAAGCTGAGCTGTTATTGATGAGTATATATTCTAAAGATAAAAATAGAATTTACGATGTAGCTGATGTTATAAGAAACAACCTCGAAAACATTTTACCATTATGTATTTTCGAGCAATTGTTAAAAACAAACACAAGAAACTTTTACGTAAAAATGAACGAAATTGAGGAAAATAAGTTCCAACTTGAAATCCAACTTGATTCTGAAAAAGAAACCCTGAAAAAGCTCAGAAATCTCAATGACACAAACTCAAAAAAAAACCAGGACGATTTGAAACTTAATTTTAGTTTAAAAGATCAAATCGAGTTTTTACCAATAGAAAACCATATACAGGCAATAGAACTCAAAATCATAGAACTCGAAAAGAAGCTCTATACAACCAATATAAAACACAACTACCTACAGGACTTACTTGATTTAAACCAAAAATTGCTACAGAAATTGAATGCCAGTCTTTTTTCAACATATAAAATCCATGATTTTAGAAATGAACTGAAAGAAATGATCGACCTTTATGAACAACAAAACCTTAAAAACTATCTTGTCTCTTTGAATAGAAAAATCGAAAATAGAATTTCATTAAACACCCCAGTCACAGAACAACCCAAAGTAACAAAACTATCTAAGTCAGTTGTAAAAAAGTCAGCAGCTGTTTTCTTTGTTGCCCTGTTG
>CAZITB010000017.1:0-31418 GCA_964542055.1 uncultured Candidatus Kuenenia sp. | reverse complement strand
TACTTAGTGTCATTTTTGAGCTTGCAGCTTTGGTACAATTTCGACCAATTACGCATAACCAAAATGCCCAAATTTCAAACCAAAAACGCAAGTAAATCCAATCATTTTTCCTGCGGATAAACAAGCCCCCAGTCGGCCCGGATTTCGTCCAGCGTTTCCATGATCTCGATGCTCTCGTCAAGACCCATAACATCGCTTTCGGTTTTGCCGTCAATCAAACACTGGCCCGCATGCTCTGCTTCGAACTGGTAACCGTGGCCATCGAAATCAAAGTCCATCACCTCTGTTTTTTCACCTTGGGCCAGTGTTATCCGCTTGGTGCGAAAGAACATACTATCGAGCTTTATACTGCCCTCTGTGCCAGAGACAACCGCCTCAATCGCCGTCTTCGCCTCAAGCCCCGCACTTATCGACGCAACCGCCCCGCTTTCATACAAAAATGACAGCGATTCGTTGTAATCGACCCCCGTCGAGCCGATATTTACAACGCTGACAATTTTTTTTGGCCTGGTTCCAAATACCATCGATGCCAGCGATATTGGGTAAACGCCTAAATCCAGCAGTGCTCCCCCGCCAAGAGTCGGACAAAACGCACGATGCTCTGGATCAAACTCAAACCTCACCCCAAAATCCGCGGTGAAGTTTTTCACTTCGCCTATTGCACCATCTTTCAAAAGCTGCCTGACCTTCACTATAGCCGGAATGAACCTTGTCCACATCGCTTCCATCAGGAATATCTTTTTATCCCGCGCGGTTTTTACCAGTTCCTTCGCCTGAGCGGCATTGAGGGTGAAAGGTTTCTCGCACAAAACCGCTTTGCCGTTTTCCAGACAGAGCATCGCATTTTCAAAATGCATCGGATGCGGCGACGCCACATAGATAATATCTACATCTTCGCATCTGGCCAACTCCTGGTAGCTGCCGAATGCGTACCGCCCCCCGTGTTCATCTATAAAAGCCTGTGCCTTTTCCAGCGTTCTCGAACCGGCCGCGACAAGTTTGCCATTGGATGCATATTTCAAATCCCTTGCAAACGCCCCCGCTATATTGCCGCAGCCCATAACTGCCCATCGCACCTGTTTAGTCATTTCCATCTTCCTTTGGCTAACCTTTTAGCCTGTCGAGTTCTTCCTGGCACATCTTACGCTGACCTTCATCTCTCAATTTATCTTTGGCATCTTCGAGATATTTTATCGCCAGCTTGGGCTTATCCAGATATCGCGAGTAAACCACTCCGAGCATCAGCTCGACCTGTTCTGCGTATTGATAGCTGCTGTAATGCTCCATGAACTTTTCATAAGCATCTGCACACTCCTGCCATTTACCCATTGCCATAAGCTGGTTGGAAACATCCAGCTGAGCATTTCGCGACAGTACCTGCTTGTCATCGATTTCCTGAAGCTGAAGATACTTTTCGGCAGCATCGGCCACTGCCCCCCTGGTCAGACTTACACTTATCTGATCGCGCAGTCCCTCTATCATTTTAAGCTTCTTTTCCTGCTCAGGGGTCAGTTCACGCTGTTTCACTTTTATCCGCTTGACTCCGCCCGGCGCGCCAAACGGATCATAACCTTCATCTACCATGCCTTTGAATTTACGTCTCTGATTCCAGCGTTTGACCATCGACCACAGATCAAACGGGCTCCGCTGGAGTACGCCGATTCCCAGCAACCCCATCACCGAACCGATCCCGAAAAAGTATCCCGCAAGGTGAGCATCGTAAGCAACATTTTGAGTACTGCGAACAAGGAAGTTGTCCCAGAAGATCAATTTGAATCCTATAAAGTATATCGCGGGAACATCTATTGTACCGATAAATATAAGCCAATAAACCACCGTGATAAGCGTCTGTGGAAATAGTACGAGATACGCGCCTGTAACCGCAGCCACCGCTCCGCTGGCACCTAACAGCGGTATCGGATCGGTATGTAAAACGCTGTGGCCAAACCCGGCGAATATCCCCCCTGCCAGATAAAAACAAAGATAACCTACATGGCCGAGCTTGTCATTGACGTTATTGCCGAATATGAAAAGAAAAAACATATTCCCCAGTATATGCCAGAATCCCGCATGCAAAAACGCGTACGTGATGAACTGCCAAAGCTGCGGCTCAGCCGGATTGAGCTGCCAGTTTGCCGCCCATTCACGCACCATCCCCTGCACTCCATAAGGCGTTCGAACATGATGCCACGTAAGCAAATACAAAATAACATTCAACGCGATGATCGCGTAGTTCATGTAAGGCGTTTTTCTTAAAACAACATTTGTTCTAATTGGAAGCAGCATAGCTTTCTCTATTATAAGTTAATCTACAGTTAAAATTCACAAATCGCATTTTAACATGTAAAGCCAACTACCACAACCTTTTAAATCTATGTGTTTAATCGAAAACCAACTATGATTTATTTGCGCATCGCTGCTGGGCCGCTTCGATTATCATTTTAAGCATGTCGGAATAACGCAGCCCGGCGAACCCTGCCATCATGTTGAACTTGCCGTCCCAGCACCAGCCCGGATTTGGGTTTACTTCCAGCAATTTGACCTGCCCCTTGCTGTCGCATCTGAAATCGAATCTTGCGTAATCCCTGCATTCGCACCTTTCAAAGAGGATGTTCGAATAATCATAAAGCTGGCTTCTGGTCTGCTCGTCGATATCCGCTTCCTTATAACGAATCTGATTCCACCAGGGCGAATCGGGCATCCATTTCGATTCGTATCCTAAAATTTTGGGCAGATCGGGTGAAAGCTGTGAGTAATCAACTTCAAGCGGGGGCAGTACTTTGTAATTTAACCCCGGGTTTCCGATGATCCCGACGCTGAACTCTCGGCCGGTTAGATATTCCTGGATGAGCAGCGACCTGCCCGGAAGTGATTCGCGGATATGTTCCAGAAATGAGATCAATTCTTCTGGATTGCTGATGACCGCATCTTTTGTTATTCCGATGCTCGAGTCGCCGCAGTTTGGCTTGACCAGTGCCGGAAATTCCGAGGGCAATGTAGCTGAGCTGTCGAGCGGGTTGAAATACGTCTCAAGAGGTACCGGCACATCGACGCTTGCAGCTATGGCGCGAATTATACTTTTGTTGTAACATAACCCAAGACATGCGGGTCCTGATCCGCTGTATGGAATTCCGTACATTTCCAAAAGTGAGGGGACATGAAGTTCGAAAAATGCGTTGTTGTTGAATCCTTCGTCGCACAAGTTAAAGACGAATTTTCCCTGTAAGTTCTTGAGATCGCGGAAGTAGCTTGCGTGATTGTTGTAGTAGCTGAACTTGTAATCGTTTAGCTCTGCGAGAGCGTCTTTTAGTCGTTGGATGGTGTCGAAATCTTCCTTGTTGAACTTGCCGTTAAGCTTGATTTCGTCAGGTAAGCCGGGATCGCCCATCAAAACAGCGACTTCGGGATATAAAACTTTCTTAGGGATTGAAATTGCGGTCGTTTTTACCGGCCCGGTGGCGGATATCAGCATACGCTGGGTCATCATGCCAAGGTCCTGGCCGCGTACCGAATGTGTCTGCATTGGTTGATGAAAACGAATTTCGCAAAAGCCTACATTATTTAACAGTTCGTAAATCTTCTCACGAGAGTAAAGCCGTTCAGCATAGAACTGGTCGGCGATAATTCCGTTTTCCGAATTGACGACCACTTCTCTACTGACGAGACGCTGGCCGTCTTGTGCCATTGATCTCTCGCGGCAGACAAGCTGATTTTGATCGACCCATTCCCATGAGCGTTTTTCATAATTCTCACGCATCCAGTCTCCATCGACCAAATCGAGCAGCAGCTTACCTTTGGAAACAAGGACAGCTTTAATGCTTTCGAGGACTTTGACATCGTCTTCTTCAAGGTCGAAATAACCGAATGAGTTTCCCATGATGGTTACAAGGTGCCTGGTGCCATCGCCCAGGCGTATCTTGCGAGCGTCGCCTTCGTGAAAATTAACATTGAGGTTTGCGGCTTTGGCCCTTTTGCGGGCAAGACGGATCAAGTATCTGCTTCGATCCATGCCTGTAACGTTCCTAAAGCCTCTTCTAGCCAGTTCCAGGCAGTGTCTGCCTTGGCCGCAGCAGAGGTCCAAAACGCTGTCGTTTGGCTCTAGCCCTACCGCATCGATAATAAAATCCACATCGTGGATAGTGTTGATATCGTTTTCAACCACATCGCCATCGGTTTTCAGGTAGAGTGAATTAAATATACTCTGCCACCACTCATTTGGCAGGTGCCGTTCAAGGTCTGATATAGGGCCCAATGTTGTTGTTTTGGTGAATTTAGAAATGCCGTTTTTCTTTGCCATCGAAAAACTCCCGTGAAAAGGGGTAATTGTATGAACAGTATATCTGTCAGGAGCCTGCAGGACTGTCATGTGAAAATGATAGAACAATAAATATTTACGTCAATACCATTTTATAGATATATTGATTTTTTTTGCAGTTGTTCTTGGAATTTTTTTATGTAAAGTTATAATATCTTCAATGAGAGCTCAAAATTATAACAGCAGAGTAATTAGAACCAAGGCATTGATCAAAGCCATCTCCTGCCATGGGTTGATAGTTACCCAAAATTCAAACGTGCAGTATCTCACCGGATTTAGCGGCCACGATTCATGGGCACTTGTTACTTTACGGCATACTTATTTGATTACCGATTCACGATACAGCGAACAAGCCGAAAAAGAATGCCCTGCCTGTCATATCATTGAAAGAAATAAACCTTTGCCAGATACAGTTGCGGGGATTTTAAACCGCAGTAAGTCGGTCAGGGTTGTTGCGGTCGAGGATCGGACGCCTTTGTTTTTATTCAAAGAGATTGGCAAAAAGCTAAAGGCCAGGACCAAAGCCGCCAAGCCTTTAGTTGAAAAATTGCGTCAGTCTAAGGACGCCCAGGAAATCGACTGCATTCGCAAAGCGGGCAAAATTGCGATTTCGGCATTGAGGCAAGCATTGAAAGATGTAAAGCCGGGTATTACAGAAGCGCAGCTTGGTGCATCGATAGACTACAGCCTGGCTTTGCAAAATTCTAGACCGGCTTTTGAAACAATAGTAGCGTTCGGAGCCAATGCCTCTCAGCCTCATTATCAGCCGAACAAGCGTAAACTCAGGCAAAATGATACGATTTTGATAGATTTCGGTGCAACATACGGCGGTTACAAATGCGATATAACTCGTTGTTTTGCGATTGGCAAACCCACCAAACAATATATACGGGCTTACAAGACACTTTATGCGGCTCAAAAAGCGGCTATTGAAACTATAAGGCCGGGCGTGAAAGTTGCCCAGGTTGAAAAAGCTGCTCGTGAAATTATCGCCCAAACTGATTTTCCGCCGTTTGGCCACGGGACAGGTCATGGGCTCGGGCTTGATGTTCATGAACTGCCTTTGATTTCTCAGAAGATAAAGACCGAAAAACTGGCTCCGGGCCAAACGGTTACCATTGAACCGGGCATTTACATTCCCGGCAAGCTGGGGATCAGAATCGAAGACGATGTTCTTGTAACCGAATACGGATACGAGGTTTTAACACCATCAGATTTCAAAGATTCCACGGAAGTGCCACAGATTGCTTGACTGGTTTTTTTAATGTAATATAATGCGGCGATGGAAAAGGCAGTTTACAGGATAATCGATGCGAATTTTAACCGGGCGCGGGAGGCGTTGCGGGTTATTGAGGAGTTTTGCAGGTTTTCGCTCAATTCGAAGTCGCTCAATTCAAGGCTGAAAGATTTCCGGCATAAGTTGTGCGCGGAGGTTGGTAAGCTTGACCAGGGTAAGTTGCTGGCTGCACGGGATACCGCCGGAGATGTCGGAACCGATATAAAAGTCCAAAATCAAATCGGTCGCAAAAGACCTGAGGACAGTTTTACCGCGGCTTGCAAGCGGTTGCCGGAGGCGTTGCGGGCGCTAACGGAGATGATGGCATCAGTTGAGCCCCAGGCGGCGGCGGAAATTGAAAAGCTCAGGTATCAAAGTTACACGCTGGAGAAAGAGATCACCCTCTCGATCTTACCGGCTGGGAAGTTCGAAAATGTCAGGCTTTATGTTCTTATTACTGAATCTGAGCCTGAGAGGATTTATGAGTTGACTGAGCAGTGCTGCCGGGGAGGTGCCGATTGCGTTCAGCTTCGCTGTAAGAATCTGGTCAAAACCGATAAGGAGCTTCTGGAAATCGCTCAAAGGTTTGTCGAGATTTGCAGAGAAAATGAAGTAATAAGTATAATCAATGACCGAACGGATATCGCGGTGCTAAGTGACGCGGACGGTTTGCACCTGGGACAGGATGATATCAGTGTCCAGCAGGCTCGCAGGCTGATGTCTAAGCCGATGATCATCGGTAAGAGCACACATAACCTCAAGCAGTTGAAGCGGGCAGTTGATGAGGGCCCCACTTATGTTGGTATCGGGCCGGCTTTTGCGACCCAGACAAAGCCGCAGGAAAAAACTGCCGGGCTTGGCTATCTCGAAACCGCAGTTGAAATTCTCAAAGATACAGGTCTTTATCATACCGCGATCGGCGGAATTAACCTTGAAAACATCGATCAAGTCCTTGAGAAAGGGGTGAAAACTGTGGCAGTATGCAAAGAAGCGTCAAATTCGGCTGATCCGGCTGGAATTTGTGAAAAGTTCAGTAAAATACTAGGAAAATAAACTTAGGATTTTGAGCCGCTATATGGCATAAAAACGAAGTTATCCACATTCAATTAACAGCTATGACAGGTTATTCACGAAAGTCCTATAATTCCAAAGTGGCCAAAATATACCAACTGGTCGGTTTATCCTGTCTCAGACGATTTTACTATTTTGCTGTAAAATCTTGTAAATACGGAACATAAGTCGCATTTAAATACTATAATCTACAAAAAAATGCGGGTATTTTTTTAGTAATTCAAGACAGTTATAGATTAAAAGAGTTTAAATATTTGCATTTTTGTGTCGCAGGCAAACTTATTCACATGTTATCCACAACAGAACAAAACCTAACCTTATTCGATATACCAGCAACATAGTGCAAAAAATCAACTTGCCAATTATATCCAATACCTTTATAAGGGCTATACAATATTTTCAAGTTTTTACTGAGCAGCAAAATAAAACAATACTGCTAATCCGGAGGCCTAAAAATGCAGAAGAAAAGATTTGAAAAGGCAATCAACTCCCCTGGTCAAAAATTCACTATAACCGCTGAACTGGTGGGAGGTCCGGGCTTTAATTTCGCCCCGATCAAGAAATTCCTTTCAGCCTATAAGGACAATCCAAATGTGTCCGAGCCTTTCGATTTCGCGGCGCTGACCAGTCCGCAGAACCCGGGAGGTGTGGCGAATATCGAACCTGCAGATGTTATGACGTATCTGATGCAAAATGATCTGCTGGGCGATCTGGACTTTGTTCCGCACATAAGCTGCAAGGATCAAAACACCGACCGCATTATCAGTTCGCTTGTTGGTTATAAACAGGCAGGCGTTACTAGTGTTCTGGCTTTGACAGGCGATAAACCGCAGACGGCGAAAGGCGTGTTCGAGATCGAATCCGTCGGGCTGTGCAAGCTCATCGAACGTTACAATAATGAGAGATACTTAAAAGCAAAACCGGAGAACCTTGAATCTGTCCACCAGTTCTTTACGGGAGCGGCGGTATCGCAGTACAAGTACACCGAAGCTTCGCAGATGCAGCAGTACTATAAGATGGAAAAGAAAATCGCCTCTGGTGCCAGGTTTATGATTACCCAGGTCGGCTGGGACTGGAAGAAATGCGAAGAACTGATTCGCTACTGCAAAGATAACGGCATCACGATCCCGATAGTTGGAAACGTTTATCTGCTATCGACCATTACCCCTGCCCCACGGTTGATGCATGATATAAAACTGCCGGGATGCTTTGTCAGTGATGAACTATTCGAAAAGGTTTTGTCAGAGTCGGTTGACCAGCACATCGAAAGAGCCGCACAGCAGGTTGCGATGTTCAAGTCTATGGGATATGCCGGAGCCGATATCGGCGGTGTGCATGATTACAATATGTTTGTGAAAATTTTGAATCGGGCACAAGAGATCGGGGATAATTGGCAGCAATATAAAGATAACCTGCATTTCCCCCAGCCCAATGGTTGGTACTTATACGAAGATAACGGCAGGCAAGTATCGCTTTCCAAGCCGAAGAAGACCCTTTCCCATAAGACGTTCAACGCGTTCCATCGTGCGATACTCGATCCGGATTACAGAGGATTTAAGGCGTTTCGTTCGACGATGAAGACACTTGGAGCGGAAAAAGGCGAAGGCTTTGTGTATTCGGGATTCAACGCCAGCGAAAAGTTCATGAAGTATCTGCTTTTCGAATGCGAGGAATGCGGCGACTGTTTCTTGCCGGAAAATTTCAGTCTTTGCACGATGGGTAAATGTGAGAAAGGGCTGGATAATGTGCCCTGCGGAGACGCAACCGCTGAGGGCTATTGCGGAAACAATCTGGATAGGCTTTGCGTGGGCGAGTACGTTTACAATGCTGCCGCGGCGGAAGGTAACCTGGAAAAATGGCGTAAAATTATCTGTGCACCCAGAAAGCCCGAACTGGCTCATACTGCTTCAATTTTGAATTATCTATTCGGAAAGGACCATACGATGAAATCTCCGCTTATCGGAATAGGCGAATCGATCCATGCATCCATACCTAAGACCGGTGAAATTATGAAGAAACTGGCTGAAATGGGCCCGGATGCTTATACGAAACCAAGCCCTGAGCTGGATTATGTTATCGCGCTGATCCGTGACCAGGTCAATGAAGGTGCTGCTTATATTGCGGTCAACGTTGACGCGTTCGGCGAGGACGACCCGCAGGCTTCGGTGAAGCTCATGAAAGAGTATGCCAAGCTGGTGAGAAAGTACAGCAACGGCGTGCCGGTTTGTATGGATTCTTCAAATGATGATGCCCTGATTGCGGGACTGGAAACATGGTACGATACTAACGAAAATGTGGCTGTTCCGCTGATCAATTCTATCAAAGTTCATACGATGGAAAACATGTTCCCGTATAAGGAAAAGTACAATTATAAGTTTATCGGCTTGCTGGTTGCGGAAGAATCAGATACGGACAAACATCCTGTGGATCAGATGTACGATATGGCGAAGAAGATTTTCAACCGGGCAACGGAATTCGGGTTCAAACCGGACGATATTTTCTTCGATACTACGGTTTTCCCGCTTGCTATCGATATGCCGATGAATCCGGGCCAGTCCAGCTACTGCTACAATGCGTTTGAAACTATTAAGAAGATCAAATCTGATCCTGAGATGAAAGACGTTCATTGTTCGCTTGGCGTGAGCAATTCGGTTCGTGATCTGCCGGGCAGAAAAATCGGCGTTTGCAGAGCTTATGTAGATGTCGCGATGAAAGCGGGGCTTGATGCGGCAATAGTTAACCCGTCTCACCATTACGGTGAAAAGCCGGCTGATCCGGATTTGGTTAAGATGGTTGAAGCTTTTGCGGCTTTGGACGGCGATATGAATAAGCTGACTGAAGCGATGAATTTGATGGGCAAATTCTGCCAGGAAAACAAAAAGGCAAAAGTTTAAAATAAGTTTAAATTTCAACAATCTGGAGCCCCGTTAATCGGGGCTTTTTTTTGGCTTTATATTGACTTTTAAAAGGGGTTTTACTAAAATTCAACGATGTTCATTTCCGGAGAAAATCTATGACAGACCAAACCCAGATAAAGAAGCAGCTCGATCTTTATGCTTCAAAAAAGCTGGGCAAATATAAGCTTAAAAAGCCGCTTGGCAAAGGCGGATATTGTGAAGTGTGGATGGCAGCCGACACGGTCGAGGGGATTGATGTGGCGTTGAAAATTCCGATACTGTCCAATGGTAAACGCGATAGCGAGTCGCTGCTCAAAGAGGTAAAGCTGGTTTCACAGCTTCGGCATCCCAATATTCTGCACTTGAAAAATGCGGATATAGTCGAGGGCCATGCGGTGATGGCAACTGAGCTTTCGCAAAAAACGCTTGAGGAGTGCTGCCGCCCGATGTCGCCGGCTCGCATCATAACCATAATGACCCAGGTGTTGAAAGCGCTTGAATATGCCCATTCGAAAAAGGTTGTCCACTGTGATGTAACACCTTCGAATATTTTTCTGTTTCCCGAAAACCGGGCGGCGCTGGGAGATTTCGGCATAGGGATTCATGTAAAGGGCAGGGTTGTGACCATCGATGAATTCGGAACTCCCGGCTATGTTGCGCCCGAGCAGGCTTACGGCAAACCATCTTACTCAAGCGACTGCTTTGCTGTGGCTGTGATACTTTATGAATATTTGACGGGGGTCGTCCCCAAGTGGCCATTTAAGTGGCCCTTTAAAGGCTATGAAAAACTAAAGCAGAAAACAGGTGTTAAATTCACTGAGTTCATGAAAAAGGCTCTTCAGCTTGATGTTGAGAAACGATTTAAAAATGGCTCTCAAATGCTTGGCGCATTTAATGATGCGATTCCTGAAAGGCTTAGAATCAAAGCTAACGTCAATGTGCAGCAATTTACAATGCCGAACTGGCGTAAAGCAAAAATTGAGCAATATCGAACAAAATACAGTAAGCTGTTTACGCCGTTTGTTGAGTGCAAGGTTTGCTCGCGTCCGGTTTCTGAGCAGATGCAGTTTTGTCCGTGGTGCGGAACGGATAAAAATACTTTCAGAGAGCAAACCGATAAGCCGCTGTATTGTCCTGACTGCAAAAAAGGCGTTCTTGCTGAATGGCGTTTTTGCCCGTGGTGTTATGGGCCGGGATTTAAAAACCCTTCCAGCAAGAAAACAAAAAATCACGTTTATGATTCTCGCTGTCAAAAATGCAGCGGCAAAACGAATCATTTTATGATTTACTGCCCGTGGTGCCATGCAAAACAGAAGCAAAAAGCTATCTCAAAACTGCCGGATAAATGCGATAAATGTAAATGGCCGATCGATAAAACGTTCTGGCATTTTTGTCCATGGTGCCGTGAAAATCTGCATGAATAAAAAAGCCCCTTTTGACAGGGGCTTATGATTGTTTTGGATTACTGAACTTGTTCAACAATTTCGTCTGGTATATCGAAATTCGCATAGACGTTTTGGACATCGTCATGATCTTCGAAATCTTCCATCAATCCCAAAATCTGCCTGGCTTTGTCAACGTCTGCAATTTCGATCGTATTATCGGGAACCATCGAAATTTCAGCAACTTCGATAGGAATCTTCTTTTCTTCCAAAGCGGTTTTAAGCTGTTCATACGTATCAGGTGCACAAGTTATTTCAAAAACATCGCCCATCACTTCCATGTCATCAGCACCGGAAGACAACGCGATTTCCATCAAATCGTTTTCGTCAACGGCTTCTGCCTTAACAGTGATCAGGCCCTTTTTCTTGAACATATAATTCACACAGCCCGAAGCTCCAAGAGAGCCTCCTCGCTTTTCGAATATCCGTTTAATCTCAGGTGCTGTTCTGTTACGGTTATCAGTTAAAGCCTCTACCATCACAGCGACACCGCCTGATGCGTAACCCTCATAAAGCACATCTTCAAATTCGGCAGCACCTAATTCGCCGGTACCTTTTTTGATTGCCTTTTCGATCGTGTCTTTTGGCATGTTCGCGTCTTTGCCTTTGTCGATGGCATACCTTAAAGATAAATTGGTCGCTGGATCGCCGCCGCCGTTTTTGGCTGCGACCATTATTATACGCGCAACTTTCGACCATATTTTGCCGCGTTTAGCATCATTAGCTGCCTTCTTATGCTTAATGCCAGCCCAATGACTATGTCCTGCCATATAACCTCCGGTTACTTATAGTGAAAATTAATGAATTACCTTGTTCAATGGATAGACGATAACTCCGCTTGCTCCTGCCCTTTTCAATTCTGGCAGCAACCTGCGTTCGGTTTTATCTTCAATCAACACCTCAATTGCTACAAAATCACTGTCGGCAAGGTTGGATACTGTCGGACTTTTTTCAGCGGGCAGTATCTTCATAACTGCATCAAGGTTTTTCTTGCTGACGTTCATTTTCAAACCGACCATTGTCTTTGCATCGATCGCAGCGTTTAACAGCGTCATGATATCTTCGATTTTGCCTTTTTTGAAATCATCTTTCCAGGCATCATTGTTTGCAATGAATCTTGTGGTACTGGTCAGAAGTGTATCGAGAATCCTGAGATTGTTTGCTTTCAAAGATGAACCGGTTTCGGTCAATTCCACGATCGCGTTAACCAGTCTTGCTTTGACTTCTGTTGCTCCCCAGCTGAATTCCACCTTTACATTAATGCCTTTATCTTCGAAATATTTTCGTGTTGCTCCCACGAGTTCTGTAGCGATAATTCCGCCTTCAAGATCATCGGGTTTTTGAATATCGCTTTCGTTGGGAACGCAAAGTACCCACCTGGTAGGCCTGCTGGATGCTTTGCTGTAACGAAGTTCACAAACTTCATGTACATCCGAACCGTTTTCACATATCCAGTCATAACCGGTAAATCCCGCATCGAGAACGCCGTCTTCGATATAGCGGCTCATTTCCTGTGCACGAAGCAAAACTAATTCTATTTGACCGTCATCGATAGTTGGAAAATAACTTCTTTCGTATCCTTTGATATCGAATCCTGCTTTTTCAAAAAGTTCGAAAGTGGCTTTTTGCAGACTGCCTTTAGGAATTCCCAATTTTAAAATCTTATCAGACAAAACTTTTCCCTTTCCATACTTATTACTTCTTTGAAGTTTTCTTTTTAGTGGTTTTCTTTTTTACCGTTTTTTTGGCAACTTTTTTGGTTGTTTTACTTGTTTTTTTCTTGGGAGTAGAAACTTCAATGCCTTTTTCGCTCAATTCCTGCATGGTTACGAAAAATTCATAATTATTTGCAGCAGGAATTTGCCTTTCTACAAAGCTCTGAACTTCATCTATTCCAGCTTTGGAATCGGCTAGATCATTTTCCTTCATAAAATCGGCCGTTTTTTCATTAGTAGGTATCGAATGGCCATCGAGACATACCAGCATGATATAGCTTTCCACAAAAGCCGGCAAAACTTTCAAATCTTTGAGCTCTTCATTGGCTTTTCGCTTACCAAGTTCAAGAATATAGTCCAATTCAAGACAATCATTTTTTTCGAAGACAGCCTGCAAACAATTTCGCAGAGTTACTGCAAGGTCTTTTGTTTCGCCGCTTTCTCCTCCAAGAGCTTCCATGATCTCTTCATTACGAGAAACTCTCAAATCGTTCCAGTCCACAAAATTATCTCTAAGTCTTTTGATGTACCTATCTGCTTTGCCCGTGCCAAGGCTGTTCAAAACGTTGGCATAGACCATAGCTTCCACAGGATCGCTGAATTGAGGTTTTTCAATCTTGCCTTTTGGTTTAAATTTGCGCCAGAACTTCTCAAGATTGTCCGAATACTTTTTACTGTCTTTCATCTTCATCTTCCAAATTCGTTTGGTCAGATTCTTTAATTTCGTCCGAAACCTGCTCTATAAGTTTGAGGGTCTCAAGAGTTTTCTTGTAAACTTTATCAACTTGAAAACTCAGTTTCGGAGAAACACGTGCAGTTACATCCTTAGCTACTAAAGCAGATATATGGCTGGAGGCATGGTTGATAGCGTGCAATACATTCATGTCTTTTTTAGCACTGCCTGTCATTATACTCAGGTAAACATCTGCCTTTTTCATGTCCGGTGCCAAATCAACCCTGGTAACGCTTATAACGCCTTCAATTCTTGGGTCATTTAGCTGATTCATGATCACGTCGCTGACTGAGCGCATTATCAATTTGCTCATTCTTTCTATTCGGCGGGAACCCATTTTACAGCTTCCTCTTGATCTTTACAATTTCATAAGCCTCGATGACATCATCCATTTTTATGTCATCATAGTTTTCAATTTTAATTCCGCATTCGAATCCCGCACGAACTTCTTTAACATCGTCTTTGAAATGTTTGAGAGACTGAATCTGCCCGCTATCTTTGATAATAATGTTATCCCTGATCAACCGGACTTTGGCATTTCGTTTGACTATTCCGCTGCTGACGTAACAGCCTGCGATCTGCCCAACGCCGGTAACTTTGAAGGTATTCCTGACAACCAGTCTTCCAAGCTGTTCAATCTTTTCTTCAGGGTCGAGCAGCCCAGCCATTGCTTTTTTGAGGTCTTCAGTAATTCTATAAATGATAGTATAAAGCCTTACATCCACTCCTTCTTCTTCGGCGAGTTTACGGACATATTCATCCGCCACAACATTAAAGCCAATGATGATAGCTTCGCTGGCTTTTGCCAGTATCACATCACCTTCATTGATTCCGCCAACTGCGGCATGGAGAATTCTGACCTTTACTTCATCGGTATTCAATTCGGAGAGGTATTTAATAAGAACGTCAACCGAGCCCTGTACGTCTGCTTTGAGGATAAGGTTAAGTTCTTTAACTTTACCTGCTTCGATCTGGCTAAAGAGATTATCCAGCGTAACGACCTGTCGCTGTGACAGGCTTTTTTCACGTACGGTATGGGCCTGTTGTTCAGCTGCCTGTTTAGCTTTGTTGATATCCTCCAGGCAGTAAAATTTATCGCCTGCCTGGGGAACGGTATTCAGCCCTGAAATTTCGACCGGCATGGCACTGATGGCTTTGTTGACGGTTTTACCTGTACCGTCACGCATTGTTCGGATTCTACCGTAGGCTTGTCCGGCAAGTACAATATCACCTTTATTAAGACATCCTTCTTTCAAAAGTATTGTAGCAACAGGACCCTGTCCCTGTGTCATTTTGGCTTCTACTACCCAGCCGGTTGCCGGAATGGTCGAATCTGCCTTAAGTTCCAGAAGCTCTGACGTGTAATCAAGATATTCAAGAAGGTCGTCAATACCTTCGCCTGATATAGCACTGGTTTTGACAACTTCTGTATCTCCGCCCCATTCGGTCGGGACAAGTTTATGTTCGGACAACTGACCGTAAACCTTATTTATATCAACTCCGGGAATATCAATTTTATTAAGAGCCACAATTATCTTTACTTCTGCGGCTTTGGCGTGATGAATCGCTTCAACTGTTTGAGGCATAACACCATCATCTGCGGCGATTACCAAAACCACCACATCGGTCATATTCGCTCCACGGGCTCGCATAGCTGTAAAGGCTTCGTGGCCTGGAGTATCGAGGAATGTTACTTTTTTGCCGCTCCATTCAATCTGGTAGGCACCGATGTGCTGGGTTATGCCGCCCGCTTCGCCTTCTGTAACTTTGGATTCGCGAATTCGGTCCAGCAGACTTGTTTTACCATGGTCAACGTGGCCTAGCATTGTAACTACTGTAGCTCGTTTTGTGAGATTATCGCGACTTCGTTGTTCGAACTGCTTTTCAATTTCGTCTTCTTTCGAGACTTTTTGTTCGACATGCAGTTCGACTCCAAACTCTAATGAAACCAGTTCAGCCACATCTATAGGGATGATCTGATTAGCGGTCGCCATTGTCCCCTGCTTGATCAGAGCTGTTATTATATCGCTTGTTTTGACTGCAATAGCGGAACTTAGATCTTTAACGGTAATTGGCTCGATAATGGTTGCCGTTTCAGGTCGTTTATGTTCGGCGGTTTCTTCTTTTTTACTGGCTATTTTCCGGCTGGGCCTGGTACGGAAAATTCCACCGCCCGCCGCGGCCAAACGTGCCTTTCTTTCGGCAATATCCTGATCACGGAGCTTTTTCTTGCCTCTTGCTTCTTCTGCTTCGTCAATTCCTTTTTTTCCCTTTTTACCTTTTTTGCCTTTACCCTTACCTACATCCGGCATCAAAGGCTCGGTGATAGGAGCATTGAAATCTCGCGGACTAGCCACAGGCCGGGGTATGGGTCTGGATTTGGGCTTGGGCTTGTTGGATTTCTTCGGGACACGAACATCCTCTGCTTCCTCAACTCTAATCACTTTAGGGCCAGTTAATTTTACAGGCTGAGGTTTTTCAAGTTTTGGCCCGGCAGGAACAACATCTTCAGGCCTCATTTTCGGCCTTTCAAACATTTCACCTACAGGCTTGATCTCTTTTTCCTCTTTTTCTTCCAGCTTCTGATCAGGAGTTTCCTCTGTTTCCGGCTCCTGCTCCAAGGTCGGGCTAACTTCTTCTATAACAGAAGGCACTTCCTCAGTCGCCTGTTCTTCCTGGCTTTCCTGCGACTGTTGTGTATCCCCTTGGGCTTGCTCTACTTTCGTTTTTTTGACACGAACTTTTTTCAAGTCAACCGGTTCAGCCGTTTCAATAGCAGTAGAATGCGATTGATCTCCGCTGAACCATTCCTTGATCGTCGCCGCCAAACCCGCCGAAACCGTAGACATATGGTTTTGTATGACATCGAGACCTTCAGCCTGACACTTTTCAACTATCGCCTTACTCTTTACTCCAAGTTCTTTTGCAAGAATGTGTACCCTTGTTACTGCCAAGACTAGCTCCTATTTTAAATATTTAAACCTTGTTATTGCTTTGGTTTAATTTCTTTTTTCAAAACTTCTTCTGCTTTGGTGCGGCTTTGTTCCTGCTGCTGACGCGACAAATCTTCGGCCTTTTGAACGATCAACTTGGCCAGCTCAACATCCATATCGAGTTCACTTATAAGCGGCTCGGCACCAACTTCTTCAATATCGAGAACATTAATCATTCCCAGAGCGATAAGCTGATCAACCATCTTATCGTTCGCACCTTCGATAGAATTTACAAACGCGGTAAGCTTTTCAACTTCCTTGTTATATTCATCCGGAGTAAGAATGTCTATGTCCCATCCCGTAAGCCTTGCAGCCAAGCGGACATTTTGCCCGTGTTTACCAATTGCAAGACTCAGCTGGTCTTCATCGACCACAACAGTTGATCTTCCCAATTCGAAGCAAAGTGCAATTTCGCTGGACTTTGCGGGCATAAGCGCATTTGCAATAAATGCCGAGGAAGATTCACTCCACCTTACTATATCGATTTTTTCGCCGCCAAGTTCGTCAACTATACTTTTAATTCTGCTTCCCCTGATACCTACGCACGCACCCACAGCATCAACTTTATCGTCATTGCTGATTACCGCTATTTTAGTTCGGTAACCGGCTTCTCGTGCAAGCGATTTAATTTCAACGATACCTTCGGTTACTTCCGGTACTTCAAATTCGAACAGTCTGCGGACAAATTCAGGATGGGTCCTGGAAAGGATGATCTTAACCTGGCTTGAAACCTGTTTAACATCCATCAGCAAACCCCTAACCCGGTCGCCTACATGAAAACTTTCTCCGCTGATCTGTTCAGACCTGGGCAATATCGCCTCTGTGCGGCTGTCGAGATTGATTATGATAGTACCGCCTTCGAACCTGGTTGCATTGCCGCTGACTATTTCACCTTTTCGCTCGAAGTATTCATCATAAATGCTGTCGCGTTCATCAGCTTTGATCTTCTGAATCATAACCTGTTTAGCAGTTTGAGCGGCTATTCTGCCAAGCTTACGAATATCGACCGGCTGCTCATTAATATATGCACTAATCGAACCGTTACTTCTGTCAATGCTTACGGTGATCTCGCTTTCGAGCTGGCCGCTGTCTTTTCGTACCGCCGAAGCCATTGCAGATTCCAGGTCCGCAAAGATCGATTCACGATCGATATTTTTATCGCGTGCGATATTATCAATTATCCTGATCAATTCGTTATTCATTTGTTCCGATCCCTTACAATCTATTTCAAGTATAAAAAAATTGGAAAACTCATCAATTGACAAGTTTTCCAATTCAGAAAAAACGCTGTTTGGCTTTTTGCGATTAATTACATCATATCTCCTGATGTAAAACCGCTAAGCACATCAGCCCTGAACTGGAAACTTACGCTCAAAGGCACTTCCAAACGCAATAAATGCGCACATAGATCGAACTTGGACCTATGCGTATACACTGTTGTTCAATCCTATTACTGACATTATCAACCTTATTTCGCTTGCTTTAAAAAACTCAAAGTACAAAGTTTATCTTAAAAATTTTTAAATATCAAGAGTTATCTAAAAAAAAATAACCCTGATAGTACCCTCACAAAACTCCTGGTGTTCATTCAACTATGATAATAAACAAATTTTTTTGCTTTTTAAATTAGAATTATATGTTCAATCTACTTCTGGAATTAAATCGGGGATTTTGGTATAATCAATTTTTGCATTTAAACAGACATTATATGTAATCATTGGTGTTTATATGAATAAAAAGCTAAATATTCACTTTATTGCTTGTAAAGTCCTCCAAAGAGAGGCTTACTTTTGTGCTGCTATGTCGAAAAACATCGTTGATATTACTCTCATGCCGAAAGGATTACACGATTATCCCGACAAACTCCGCCAGCAGGTTCAGGAAAAGCTCAACCTAACCCATGACATCCAGGGACGACCTTACGATGCTAACATTTTAGGATACGCCCTTTGCTCAAACGGCATAGAAGGCCTTAAAAGTCCTATAACAATGGTTGTCCCACGCGGACACGACTGTATGACGATTCTTTTGGGTTCGAAAGAGAAGTATAAGGAGTATTTCGATTCACATAAGGGTATTTACTGGTACTCGCCAGGCTGGATCGAATCAGATGACATGCCAAGCAAGGAACGTTTCGAGAAAAAACTAACTGAATATAAAGAAAAATACGGCGAAGATAACGCCCAATATCTAATGGAAGCCGAGCAGAACTGGATAAAAGAGTATAAATGGGCAACATTTATCGATTGGCCGGTATTCGAAAATTCAAGCCATAAAGAATATACGAAAAAATGTGCCGACTTTCTGGGCTGGGGTTATGACCAAATCAAAGGCCAGCCTTCTTATATGCAGCAATTGGTTGACGGGCAGTGGGACGATGAAAAATTTCTGGTTGTTCCGCCTGAAAAAACTATAATTGCCGATGTTAGCTGCCCTAAAATCATAAAAGTAAAATAAATGGAACTTCTAACTATAATCTTCATCGCATTCGGCCTGGCAATGGATGCCTTTGCGGTTTCCATCGCTTCAGGTGCAGCTTATAAGAAACTCCATATCGTACATACACTTCGAATTGCCATTTTCTTCGGGGCTTTTCAGGCCATAATGCCGCTGATTGGCTTTTTTGCCGGGCAATCTTCCCTGAAATACATTCAAAACTGGGACCATTGGATCAGCTTTGCAATTTTAAGCTTTGTCGGGATAAAGATGATTTATGAAGCTTTTCAGCTAGAGGAAACCACTAAAAACCCCGCCAAAATCGATGTTCTTCTGATCCTAGCACTCGCTACAAGCCTCGATGCACTTGCTGTTGGGTTTACCCTTTCACTTATCGATTTGAACATTCTAATCGAAATAGCTATTATAGGTATCGTTACTTTCATACTTTCGCTTGCAGGGGTAGAGATCGGCAAAAAAGCCGGACACCTCTTCGACCGCAAAGTTGAAATTTTCGGCGGGGCAATTCTCATCGCGATCGGACTAAAAATCCTGATCCAGCATTTTACTTGAATAAAGAAAATTTCGAATATATAATTCCAACATGTCTCTAGGCACTATAATCAGAAACAAAAGAAAACAACTCAATCTGACGCTTGACCAGATATCAGATTCCATTGGGTTTTCGAAACCGTATTTATCTAATATTGAAACCGATAAAGTAAAAAACCCGCCCAGCGATCAACTGCTCAGAAAGCTTGAGAAGATTCTTGATTTCGAAAACGGTTATCTAATCCATATCGCCCACATGGATAAATTGCCGGTAGATTTGCGAGGTCAGATCGAAACGGCCGAAGCCGAAAACCAGAAATTACGCCACTTAGTCAAAAATCTTTTTGACTCTAAAGACGATGATATGAAAATTGAACAGATTCTGACCGAAAATCAGCTGCATTTCCTCAACACGTCCAAGGAAAATACCGCCAGACTGATTCCAATAATAAATAAAGTTTCAGCAGGCTACCCTGCCGATTTCGATGATCTGGATTACCCCGCAGGAATTGCCGACGATTATATCCGCTGTCCGGATGTGAGTGATCCAAATGCATTTGCGGTTAGAGTGGTAGGCGATTCGATGGAACCGAAATTTTTCGAAGGAGATCTGGTCATCTTTGCCCCTAACATCCAGGTAAACAACGGCGATGACTGCTTTATAAGGTTCTGTGACCCGCACGAGGCTACTTTCAAAAGAATATTCTTTGAACAAGATAAAACTTTACGACTCCAGCCGCGAAATGACAAATACCCGCCCAGACTTGTTGCCACAGAAAAAATTAACGGTCTTTACCGCGCAATCCGAAAAATTCAACAACTATAAACTTTTCTCTGTATTTAGATCGCAAAAAGTAGCAATTATTTTACTTTATTTCCTGTTTCTAAGGACTTATAATACACTAAGTCTTAAAAAAAGGTAAATACGGGCATGCTCAAAAAAACTCGAGAATTCATTCATAATGACATCTGGCAAACCAGGCTGCGTGATTTCCCACGATTCAAACGTCACCTGGTCAAAACCTTACGAATAATCATAATGTCTCTGCGAGGTTATATAGAAGATAGATGCAAGTTTCGAGCATCGGCTTTGACCTTCTTTTCACTACTGTCAATTGTTCCGATTCTGGCGATGGTTTTCGGTGTCGCAAAAGGATTCGGTTTTGATCAAGCCATTATCGATTACATAAACGAAAGGTTCGCGCAGTACCCCCAGTTCGAAGAGGACGTCGGCAAAGTTATCACTTTTTCAAGAAATTTGCTCGAGAGAACCAAAGGCGGTGTTGTAGCAGGTGTCGGTATAGTCATCTTGCTTTTGGCGGTACTGCGGCTTTTAGGCAATATAGAGGATTCTTTTAACTTTATATGGGGCATAAAAAAACCAAGGCCGCTTCTAAGAAAGATTGCCGACTACTTATTGGTCATCCTGATTTGCCCGTTTTTCCTCGTTGTTTCTACCAGTGTAAATGTTTACTTGATTGGTAAAATTGAAACCATAATTAGTGAGCTTGCGTTTCTTGATGCTTTTCAGCCCATTATTTTCTTTGGTTTGCAATTGTTACCGTTAATTCCTCTTTGGCTGGTGTTTTCTTTTATATTCAGCTTTGTTCCCAATACAAAAGTTAACTTCATTCCCACAATGATTGCCGGTCTGGTCACCGCGATTTTGTTTCAGCTGGTACAGATAATTTACATTGCATTTCAGATCGGTGTTACCAGATATAACGAAATATACGGCTCTTTTGCCGCTTTACCGCTATTTCTTGTATGGCTCCAGCTTAGCTGGTTCATAGTACTGTTTGGTTCGGAACTGGCATTTGCCCTTCAAAATGTAGATACTTTTGAACTGGAACCGCAGTGCCGAAACGCAAGCCGGGCATTTAAAAATAAAATAGCGATTTTGGTAACCTCGCTGGTTGCCAAGAATTTCAATGAAAAGAAAGCCCCTTTAACCGCGCCGCAAATCGGAAATCAGCTTGACTTACCGATCCGCCTTGTTCGAGACCTGGCACATGAGCTTACAGAGGCGAATATTTTTTCAGAAGTAAACATAGACGACGGCAGGGATCCCGGTTTTCAACCGGCTCGGCCAGTAGAGAATCTTACGATTCATGATGTTTTGACAGCCATAAAATGCAAAGGTTTGACCGGACTTGATTTCGCGAAATCTGACGAAATTAGTGAAATCAGCGATCATTTGAGCAAAATGGATGAGTCGGCAATGAACAATCCTGCCAACGTTCCTGTGGTCCAGCTCTAAGATTATATCTGATTGATGTACAAACCTGTGGGAGTCATATCCTCTGGAGCGGGCATATTATTATTTATAAAGTACTGCTTGCGTTTGCAATCCTGGCTTTTTTGATCATTTTCGCAAAATGATTTGACCCACCCTTTGTACATTCCGTCCTTTTCTGGATAATGTTTTTCGAAAAAAGGGCATTTTTCGATCATTTCGCAAAGCATTGTTATCTTTCCCAACTAAAAATAAAAGCTTACAATTATATATCGGACGAAACCATATAAAAAATTAAACAAAACCGATAAAAATGTAAACTAATATTGGACATTGAATCCCTTGAAATGCGAGCGAGAGGAGTCGAACCTCCACGTCACTAGGACACCAGAACCTAAATCTGGCGCGTCTGCCAATTCCGCCACGCTCGCTATTTTATTTTTCGTCAGGCTGTGAAAGCTTTTTTATCCGCTTTTCGGCATCCTGCAAAATACTACGGCACCGCTTGATCATAGCCATTCCGGTCTCATACTGCTGCAAGCTCTTTTCAAGTTCTATGCCGCCGCATTCGATATCATCTACGATCCCGGTCAGGTTTCCGATCGCTTGTTCAAAGCTCATTTCCGAAATTTCCTGCTCGCTAACCGTCTTTCTCTCTTCATTATTAGCCATATTACCTCGATTCGACTACTGAGCCAAACCGGCATATTAATAAAATTGAATAAAATTATCAATTGATTTTCCAAATATTTACTTATATAATAAAAAAAATAAATTAGCCAGGGGAGCCGAGTAGAGCCCCCGTCAAAATATACTCGGCTGAGAGTCCGTTAAGCGGAGACCCTTAGAACCTGACATGGGTAATACCAGCGAAGGAAGGCAGTCATTTTGCATTCCTGCTTACCCCCCGTGTCATTTCCCTGCTCAAATAAAAGGTAAAAATGACATTAAAAGAAAAAAAAATATTCGAATCGGCACTTATCGATCGCCACGGTCGTGAAGTGCACGAAAAACTCGCCACCGCAACGGTAGCTATTGCCGGTCTGGGCGGTTTGGGTTCGAATGTCGCAATCCATCTGGCAAGAATAAACGTTGGCACGCTGATACTCATCGATTTTGACACCGTCGATGTAACAAACCTTAACCGTCAGCAGTACAACATCGACCAGGTAGGACAGTTCAAAACCCAGGCTTTAAAGCAGAACCTGCAAAAAGTAAATCCCTTTATCGAATACCAAACTCATTGCGAGAAGGTAACTCCGGATAATTTCGAAAACTTGTTTGCTGATGCTGACATAATCGCGGAATGTTTCGATCTTGCCGACCAGAAGCAGATGCTCGTTGAAACCGCCCTGCTCAAAACTCCTCAGAAAGTCATTATTTCAGCATCGGGCATGGCAGGCTACGGCAGTAGTAATTCGATCATAACCAAAAAAGTAAACGAACACTTATACATAGTAGGCGACTGCCAAAATGCGGCATCAGCCCAAAAACCTCTCATGGCACCTCGCGTCGCAATCGCTGCCGCTCACCAGGCAAACGCTATAACAGAACTCATAATTACTGGCCAAATAGAAACAGGAAAATGATATGCCGGCATTAATAATAAACGGAAAACAAAAAACATACGATGACGCAAACTTCCCACAAACTCTTTCTGACCTTTTGGCAAAGATGAACATCGCCGAGGAAACCGTCGTCGCTGAACTGGACGAGCAGATAATTGCCCGCGCAGAATTTAAAACAACCAAACTGAAACCCGATTCGAACATTGAACTTATCCGCTTTGTAGGCGGAGGATAGGAACGACATGGACATTTTAAAAATTGCAGATAAAGAATTCACTTCAAGGCTCCTGATCGGAACCGGTAAATATGCCTCCAATGAAATCATGGCAAAATCTATCGAAGCCAGCGGCTCACAGATAGCCACCGTCGCTCTTCGCAGGGTCGATATCGACAACCCCGCCGACTCTATGCTAAACGCAATCGACCAGTCAAAATACCTGCTTTTGCCAAATACCTCCGGTGCCCGCGATGCAAAAGAGGCCGTGCGGCTGGCAAATCTTTCACGCGCAGCCAGCGGAATAAACTGGCTCAAGCTGGAAGTAACCCCCGATCCATATTATCTGCTGCCCGACCCGATAGAAACCTTAAAAGCCGCTGAAATACTGGTAAAGGACGGCTTTGTCGTTTTGCCCTACATTAATGCCGACCCCGTTCTTGCCAAGAAACTCGAAGACATCGGAACCGCAACCGTAATGCCCCTTGCCGCTCCGATCGGCTCCAACCAGGGCCTCCAAACCCGCGCCGCTATCGAAATCATAGTTGCTCAATCGAATATTCCCGTTGTCGTCGATGCTGGCCTGGGCTTGCCGTCCCACGCTGCCGAAGCTATGGAAGCCGGTGCCGATGCCGTGCTGGTCAATACCGCCATTGCGACCGCTTCGGACCCCGTCCAAATGGCAATTGCTTTCAAGCTGGCAACCCAGGCAGGACGATTGGCGTATCTTTCAGGCCCTGCCGCGAAAAAAGACAGAGCCTCAGCATCAAGTCCGTTAACAGGATTTTTACGAAATGAATAGCATAATTGACATCTTACAACAGTACAAACTCGACACCGACGCAACCGAGTACGTTGAGACAATAAACAGCGTTACCGATGACCAAGTCCGCGTGGAACTTAGTAAAACGCCGGGTCACTTTTCACTCGACAGACTTATGATCTTGATCTCCCCCGCCGCCGCCGATTACCTCGAACAAATGGCAGCCGCCGCCCGCCAATTAACAATTCAGCGCTTCGGCAGAACCATCCAGCTATACGCGCCGCTTTATGTATCAAACTACTGCGTCAACTCCTGCCGGTATTGCGGATTCAATCTCAAAACCGATTTCGACCGTACACGGCTTTCCATCGACCAGGCCGTTAAAGACGCCGAGATAATCGCCTCCGAAGGCTTCCGCAATATCCTGCTCGTCTCCGGCGAAGACCCCTTTCACGTAACACCAAAATACCTCGCCCAGCTTGCCGATCGTCTCAAAGACAAGTTCGCAACAATTTCAATTGAAATCTATCCCATGTCAACGCCCGATTACCGCACCTGTTTCGAATCCGGAATCGACGGCGTGACCCTGTACCAGGAAACATACAACAAAACCGCCTACGAACACTATCACCCCGCCGGGCCCAAGTCTAGCTACGAAATGCGGCTCGATGCACACGACCGCACCGCTTCTGCCGGTATGCGCCGGCTGGGTCTGGGCTTTTTGCTGGGCCTTTGCGACTGGCGAAGCGAAACACTTGCCATGGCAATCCATGCCAACTATCTCATGAAAAAATACTGGCAATCACAGTTAAGCTTTTCATTTCCCCGAATCCGACCAGCACAAGGAACTGACCACAATTATCAGCACCTGGTATCAGATGCCCAGCTTGTCCAGATGATATGCGCACTTCGCCTTTGCTTTGCCGATGCCGGAATAGTCCTTAGCACGCGAGAATCAGCCCAGTTCAGGGATAATATGATAAACATCTGCGTTACACAACTTTCGGCAGGCTCAAAAACCAACCCCGGCGGCTACTCCGAAGAAAAAGAGTCCCTCGAACAGTTCACAATCGATGACAACCGAACCCCCGCCCAGATATCACAGGTAATCGAAGAGCAAGGCTACCAACCCGTTTACAAAGACTGGGACAAAGCCTTCAATCAATAAATCAGTTTAATTGAGAGTTTTACCATCATTTGTCTAATCCTCTAAATTCCATTTGAGATTATTCATATCCTGGCTTCGTACAAATTCAACATGCATATCATTGAATACAACATTATACCCGTCGCCCTGATGATTTTTTGATGATAAAAGCTCTTGTCCGCCAACCTGGTTCCAGCCCGGAACACTGTCAAACATCAAAACCAAATCAGGCAGCCCGTCCGGCCCTGCCTCCAAAGCCTGCTCATTGACAGCATAGTTACATTCGCCCTCAGCGCTGGGACAATCGAATTGTACTTTATCAACATCAGCATATTCAATCAACAGATCGCACCATTTTTCACCGGTCGGATACGCTTCATTATAATCATTGGCGTAAACCGTCATTGCCTTGCTTAAACTGCTTAAGTTTGTACTGCAAGTCGTTCGATATGCCAATTGGCGAACTCTCCCTAGTGCTGGCAGCAAAGTAGCAATCATCATCATTGGTATCAAAATGATTGGAACAACAATACCAGCAATAGCTAAACCTTTGCCTTTTAACGCACCTTTGCTTTTTTCAATCTTCACAATCGCGATAATTCCTAGAATCAGTGCGACAATCGCCGTCAAACCAAAAGTAAAAAAAGCTAAGATAGCAAATACAAGTGCCGCAATAGCAAGCCCGCTGGTTTTGGCGTTTGGGTTTTCAGAAGTTGTGGTATCTTTTCCCAAAACCCAATTGCAATTACTGCAAAGCCCGGCGCCGTCCGGATTTTCTGTTCCGCATTTCGGACAATACATATCAAAACCTCCTTTTAAAAAGTTTAAACCGGACTGATTATATAGCCTTTGCGATCAAAAGCAAATAAAAAAAGGCGAAAAACCGTTTTGGAATTTCGCCTCTATATTGAACTATTTTACGCTCATAACCCGTTAGCCATCTTCGCTGATTCGACCGTATTATACAGCAGCATCGTAATCGTCATCGGGCCAACACCGCCGGGCACAGGTGTAATCGCCCCAGCTTTTTCAGAAATTGCATTGAAATCGCAATCGCCGACAAGCCTGTAACCCTTTTTCTTTGTCGCGTCCTCAACCCTGTTCACACCGACATCGATAACAACCGCACCATCCTTGACCATATCCGCAGTTACAGTATTGGGCCTGCCCGCTGCAGCGACAACAATATCAGCTTTAAGCGTATGAGCCTTAGTGTCCTTTGTACGGGTATGACAAACAGTAACGGTCGCATTACCGGTTTTGGCTTTTTGTATAAGCATATTGGCCAGCGGCTTGCCGACGATATTACTTCGCCCAACGATAACAACTTCCGAACCTTCAAGATTCACACCCGGCGTGCGCAAAAGCATCTGCACCACACCATGCGGCGTGCAAGGCAAAAACGCTTTATCGCCCACAACCATTTTTCCAACGTTCATCGGGTGAAAACCGTCAACATCTTTTTTCGGATCGATCGCAAGCAGCACTTTCTGCTCATCTATATGCTTGGGCAGCGGCAACTGCACCAGGATACCGTTGATTTTCGGATCATTATTCATCTTTTCAACCAGCGCCAAAAGCTCCTCTTCGCTGGTCTCCGCCCCCAGCCTGTTATCGCTGGAATAAATCCCGCAATCCTCACACGCTTTCTCTTTTGCCGTCACATAAGAAATCGAAGCGGGATCGGCACCGACCAGGATCACACCAAGACCCGGCACAATTCCCTTTTCCTTCAAACCCGCCACTTCCGTCTTCAATTCACTTCTTATATCCGCCGCAATCTGCTTGCCGTCAATTATATGTGCCGCCATACTATCTCCTATTCGAAATCCATTAACAATTAAAACAGTCCTGTAACTTTACCGGTTTCTACATCGACGTCAATACGCCTGTACGCCGGATCAGAAGCCGTCCCCGGCATCAGCTTGATCGAACCGGCAACCGGAACAATGAACCCGGCACCTTTATATACCATAATATCCTCTACAGGTAAAGTCCAGCCTTTGGGCCGGCCCTTCAAATTCGGATCATGCGAAAGCGACAAATGCGTCTTGACCATACACGTACCCAGCTTCTTCGAACCCGGGTCTGCTTCCAGCATCTTCGCTTTTTCCAGAGCCTGCTCAGAATATTCCACGCCATCGGCACCGTAAACCTCTTTGGCGATCAACTCGATCCTCTGCCGCAAAGGCGTTTCCAGCTCATAAAGATATTTAAATTCATTCTTTTCCTCGCTTGCATGCACAACCGCCTCTGCCAGCTCAATAGCACCTTCGCCGCCTTTTAGCCAATGCTCGGAAACCGCCACAAAAGCGCCCGCATCTTCAGCAATCCGCTTGACCGCCTTTATCTCATCAGCAGTATCGGTATAGAAACTGTTAATACAAACAACCGGCCGCACACCGGACTTTTTAACCGTCTCGATATGTGCCAGCAAATTCGAACAGCCCGCCTCGACCAGCCCAACATTTTCACTCGTATATTCTTGCCCAAGCTTAACACCCGGTTTAACCGCAGGCCCGCCGCCGTGCATCTTCAAAGCCCTTATCGTCGCCACCAGCACAACTGCGCTGGGCACAAGCCCGCTCATCCTGCATTTCAAATTCCAGAACTTCTCAAAACCGATATCCGCTCCAAAGCCGCTCTCGGTTATATGGTAATCGCAAAGACGCGTACCGATCTCATCGGCCATTATCGAGCTTTGACCTATAGCAATATTCGCAAACGGCCCGGCATGCACAAACACCGGCTGACCCTCGATCGTCTGCAGCAAATTCGGATTTAGCGCATTAACCATCCAAGCCGTCATCGCGCCGTCAACTTCCAGATCCGCCGTTGTTACTTCTTGGCCGCTTCTGCTGTACGCAACGACCATCTTACTTATCCTCTCGCGCATATCCGCAAGGTTTTTCGACACCGCCAGTATCGCCATAATTTCACTCGATACGGTAATCGCAAATCCCGAATCCATCTCGAAACCGTCCATCTTGCCGCCCATACCGATTCGAATATGCCTAAGCGCCTGCGCACAAAAATCCATAACCCATTTCATCTGCACACGCTGCGGATCAACATCGACCCTTTTATGAATATTGCTCTTGGCAAGCCGATCATCGTCATAATTATTCTCATGCTGCATTCGTGACGTCAATGCGATCATGCACAGATTATGAGCATTTGTTATCGCGTCAATATCGCCGGTCAAACCCAGCGAAAACGGCACAAGCGGAATACACTGCGCCAGTCCGCCCCCTGCCGCTGAACCTTTGATATTAAAAGTCGGCCCGCCCGAAGGCTGACGGATTGCCCCGCAGACACTTTTACCGATTTTACCCAGTCCCTGCACAAGGCCTATCGTCGTGGTCGTCTTACCTTCGCCAAGCGGGGTAGGTGTAATTGCCGTCACATCGATATACTTACCGCTGGGTCGTGAGCCGATCCGGTCAAGGATCATTTTGTAGTCAACCTTGGCCAGGTTCCGCCCCATGGGAATAAGCTCATCTTCCTGGATTCCGATTTCACTTGCGATTTGCCCCACATCTCTCATGTGCTCTTGGGCTGCTTCTGCGATTTGCCAATCTTCTAGCTTGGTAGGATCGAGTTTCATAGTCAAACTCCATAAAAAAGGTTCAAAACAATTTTCGCACCTTATCAGATGTTATCACTCTAATTTACTTGACAAAATAACGATATAATAAGATGGTTATTTTTTGGTAATATCCTGCTGCCGTTAAATAATCTCTTTAAAACAAAAAAAATTGGTTACAAAATCCACTTTTACCTGTTTTTTATCGCAAATCCCCCTTTTTGCCACTTAAAAGGCTGCAAAATTTATCTTGGCTTATCGCATTTTTTTTTGTAAAATGTTGGTTCCTATATGCACTAATTTGTTTATTAATAAGAGGTAACAATGAAGAAAATTGCAATAATCCTGATTATAACAGCCGTTGCTTTACCGGCATTTTGCTATCCGAGCCCTTCCAAAGCCCCAAGACCGGGCATCTGGACCCTGGAAACCGAGATTCTTCAGCCCCAGCAAATTTCTGTAAACATCCCCGGCAGCGGCCATCAGCGATACTGGTACACCATTATGACCATCACAAACGACACTTTCGAGGACGTCCGGGTTTTTCCCCACTGCGAACTGATGACCGATACCTTCCAGACCATCCTGGCAGGCCGTAACACCCCGGGCATCGTTTTCGATCAAATCAAAAGCCGCCACAACAACACATACCCGTTCCTTGAATCACTGGAAAATTTCGACCGCCGCGTACTCCAGGGCCAAGACAACACCCGCGACATTGCCATTATATGGCCCGACTTCGACCCAAAAGCCAACATGGTCAAACTCTTTATCTCAGGCCTGAGCAATGAAATCGCAAGAGTCGAACACCCCACCAGAGTCGATGAAGATGGCGAACCGGTTGAACTGCTCCTGCGAAAAACTCTGGAACTTACCTTCGATATCGGCGGCGACCCCGCACGAAGAGGCGAAACACAAATGAAATTCATGTCAAAAGACTGGATCATGCGATAATACAGTTTATTGAAAAGGATTACAAATGGCAAAACTTCCATGGAAAGACAAAATCTCAAACCCCGCCCAGATCGGCGGCATAGAAACTTCTATCATTGACAACGGCCCCGCAAAAGGAACCCGTATCGCCTGGATAAATACCGGCACCGGCCTGCGATACAAAGTCGTAATCGACCGAGCCATGGACATAGTGGATGCGTTCTATAACGATTGCTGCCTTTCATGGATAAGCGATTCCGGCATTGTAAATCCTCGTCCGGATTCAAACAACGACATGGAATGGCTCTATACCTTCTCTGGCGGTCTTGTAACAACATGCGGCCTCCAGAACGCCGGAGCACCAAGCGGCGGTCATGGCCTCCACGGCAGAATTGCAAACGCACCTGCACGAATCGAATCGGTCATACAACCCGACCCCGAAATGGGAAAACTCGATTTCTCCATCACCGGCATCATCAAGGAAACAAAAGTTTTCGGCCCCAGCTTCGAACTTCGCAGAACAATTAGCGGAACCCTCGGCCAGCCATCCATAAAGATCAGCGATACAGTTACAAACCGTTCCAATGTCCGCTCCGAGCACATTATTCTTTACCATTGCAACTTCGGCTACCCTTTGCTGGATGAAGGCGCTGACATAATTTTCGACGGCAAGCTCAGTTCACGTTCAGGTATCCCCGGCGACGACGAACGCTTTAAATCCAACCAGAACTACAAAAAAGTACCCGCTCCAATGAATACACATAAGGGCCCCGGCGAAGCATGCGGTTTTATCGACCCCAAAGCCGATCGCAAAGGCCAGTGTCTCACAGGCATCTACAATAAAAACCTCGGTTTTGCCGCGATGATAAAATTTAATAAATCCAAGCTTCCAACTTTGACAACCTGGCAGCATTTCGGCCCGGGCGAATTTGTCGTCGGTCTCGAACCTGCCACATATTACCCCCTTGGAGTAGAAAGTGCAGCAAAAGAAAAAATGCTTGTAAAACTCTCTCCGGGCAAATCAGCAACCTACGATTTGGAAATCTATATCGAAACCGACAAAACCAAAATCAAAAAACTGCTGTAAGGGTAAGTTTAAAGTTGACCTTATTTTATGGACCCGCTAGAGAGCGACCTGAAAAAAACTCAACCCGAATAAAAGCTCTATCGCGGAAGCGATGAGATAGAAACCAAGCAAATGGTTCAGGGCGACAGATCAAAAACAAATTTACCCATCCTATGCGACTGCCCCTTTGGCGTACTTGCCTTTAGCATCGAAGCAAGCCCAAACAAAAGCAAGATCAATAGAAAGCGTTTACTTTTTGTCATATTTCTTCCTCCCAAGTAAAGCTATTCCAGCAACAGCAAGTAAAAAAACCACTCCCGAAATTACCCACAGAGATTTATTACTCTTCGTGTTTATAGCTACTGCTTTAATAGGCATATCAGATTTCACGACAGGATCATTAGCCTCTGATTCATTTACTTCAACATCTTATTAAATGTTCTGAAGATAATTTGGAGATCAGCAGGGATATTTA
>CAZITB010000016.1:0-31752 GCA_964542055.1 uncultured Candidatus Kuenenia sp. | reverse complement strand
GGGACCCGAAAGAGCAGCGGCTTTGAGTCTGGCTCTGTACTCTATGGTCTGGCTGTGGTATCTCAGGCAAAAATCCAAGGTGAGAACTTTCTGGGTTCAGCCTTGGTACAGACAGAAAGCAACTCCCAGCTTTGCCGACGCCTTGTGCTGCCTGCGGCGTGAGCTTTGGAGCCAAAGAATAAAATATATGTTCGGTAATTTTGCCGTTCATGATAAAAAATATAAGTTTTTAATGGAAGCCTTAGCTTCCGCTGCTTAAATTGTTTATAAAATTGCGAAAGTTAACCGCAGTTAATAATTATCAGTTTAAATTGTAAAGCAATTGCGTTTGTTTTTGGCTTGACATTTTGAAATTAATAGGGATAATTCCATGTTTTGAGCCGGAGTGGCGGAATGGCAGACGCGAAGGATTCAAAATCCTTTCAGGTTCACCCCTGGTGTGGGTTCGAGTCCCACCTCCGGTATTGAAGTGTGGAAGTTAGGGCGATTTGGGGAGTTTGTGCGAAAAAAGCTATAAAAAAAACGATATATTTTTACATTTTTTGTGTTCATCTGGCCGATTTAGTAATATAAAGAAAGGGTAGAGGGATATTTAGGGACTTCGAATTAGATTAGGTACTGGAGGATATTATGAAGCTTTATGCAGGAAATTTACCCCATGAGATGACTGAAGATGAGCTTAAGGAGCTTTTTGAGGAATATGGGGAGGTAGTCTCGTACAACCTTGTTATCGACCATGATATCAACCGGTCGAAAGGTTTTGGTTTTGTTGAATTAGCGAATGAAGATCATGCACGGGTGGCGATGAAAGAGTTGAACGGCAAAGAAGTTATGGGCCGTGAGATCAAAATTGCAGAAGCGAAGCCAAAAAAACCTATTGGCAGGGGAGCAAGCAGACCAAAAGGGGCGGGCAAATCACAGGGTTTCGGTCGAGAAAAGGCAAATAGGAGCAGAGAATTCAACAGAGGCGGCGGAAATGTCAAACGCAAATGGTCAAATGGTGATGAGCCAAATTTTAACCGTTGAAGGTATTAAAAAATTTTGGGTGCGGATGACCTTTCAAGGATAATTGGGTTGTGGGGTAAATTTAGGTTTTTTTTCGGGTTGCTTGTGCTGGTGGGAAATATATCTGATCAAATTATTTAAGGAAATTGATTAATTTATATAAAGATTTTGCTTATTACAATTATTATAAATAAAGGCTATTCTAGATATAACTTTGGATTAAATAAAATGTAAAACGAGGGTGTTATGAGCGACAATGAAGGTGCGAACAAAAAGTGGCACAGTATGGAAATCGAGGAGGTTTTATCTGAGCTGGATGCGAGTAAAGAAGGTTTAAGCGAAGATGAAGCTCAAAAAAGGTTAGAGAAATACGGCCCAAATAAACTTCAATCTAAAAAAGGACAAAGCCGGTTGGAGAGATTTTTGAGTCAGTTTAAAAATGTATTGATCTATATTTTGCTGGTTGCGGCGGTGATAACGGCGATTTTGGGAGAGTGGGCTGATACAGGGGTAATCATTGCAGTGGTTTTGATCAATGCGGTGATAGGATATATTCAGGAGGGTAAGGCAGAGAAGGCGATGGAATCTATCCGAGGTATGCTTACACCAAAAGCGCAAGTTTTTCGTGATGGGCGAAAACGAGAAATTTCAGCAGAGAAGCTGGTTCCAGGGGATATTGTTGTAGTTGGTTCGGGTGATCGAATACCAGCGGATATAAGGATCATCAAATCAAAAAATGCTCAAGCTGATGAGGCAACTTTGACGGGTGAATCAGAGCCGGTGAATAAGCAAACCGATGCTGTGGAAGAAGATGCGGCTATCGGCGACCGCAAGTGTATGGGTTTTTCGAGCACCATGATGACAGACGGGCAGGTCAAAGGTGTTGTAGCGGCGACGGGAAAATATTCAGAGATCGGCCATATTGGAGAGATGGTTTCGGGTGTAGAAAAGACAAGCACTCCGCTGATGAATAAGATAGATAAATTCGGGAAGAAACTTTCGATTTTCATTGTTTTGCTCAGTGCAGTTCTTTTTGCGATTGGGTATTTTATTCAAGATTCTTCCGTTACAGAGATGTTCATGGTCGTTGTGAGTTTGGCAGTGGCGGCGATACCACAGGGGCTGCCAGCTATTATGACAGTAACGCTGGCGTTGGGTGTTCAGCAGATGGCTAAGCGAAACGCGATCATGCGAAAGCTGCCGGCGGTCGAGACGCTTGGTTCGGTTACGGTAATTTTTTCGGATAAGACAGGTACGCTTACACGTAACGAAATGACAGTGGCTAAGGTTGCGCTGGCTGATAAGGTTTATACGGTAAGCGGAAAGGGATACAGTCCTGAGGGGCAGTTCAGTATAGATGATGAGAAGATTTCTCCTGAAGATGATGAGAATCTCGTTGAGCTTGGGCGTGTGGGAATGTTGTCGAGTGATTCGCGTTTGAAAAAAGAAGATGATAAATGGAGTATCGAGGGGAAACCGACAGAAGGTGCGGCGGTGGTTTTGGGTTATAAGGTGGGGCTTGATCGTGATGGCCAGGAAAAAGAATATCCAAGGATAGATGAGATACCGTTTGAGTCTGAAAGACGGTATATGGCTACTTTGCATAAAAGAGAGGGCGGGAATGTTATTTTTGTAAAAGGTGCTCCCGAGCGGCTGTTCGAGATGAGTTCGAACCAGCGGAGGCAAGAAAGTGAGGAATCTTTCAATAGCGGGTTCTGGAAGGAAAAGCAGGAAGAATTGGCAGAGAGCGGTCACAGGGTCCTTGGGATAGCGAAGAAGAAGGTTGAAGCCGAAAGTCTGGAAGAAGAGCATGTAAATGATCTGACTTTTTTGGGGCTTATAGGGATAATTGATCCGCCGCGAGAAGAGGCGATAGAGGCGGTTGACAAATGCCATAAGGCAGGAATAAATGTTAAAATGGTAACGGGTGACCATGCGCTGACGGCGCGAAGTATTGGAAGTTCGATCGGGATAGGTGATGGGGAGCATGTTGTTACCGGAAGTGAACTTGAGAGGTTGAGTGATGAGGAGTTTGGAGAGAATGTCAAGAGCAATGATGTTTTTGCACGTTCGAGCCCGGAGCATAAGCTTAAAATGATCGAATCTTTGCAGTCGCAGCACCAGGTTGTTGCGATGACAGGTGATGGAGTGAATGATTCGCCTGCGTTGAAGAAGGCGGATGTTGGCGTGGCGATGGGTATCAAAGGTTCGGAAGCAGCGAAGGAGGCGGCGGAGATTGTTTTAGCTGATGATAATTTTGCAACTATTGAAAGAGCGGTAGAAGAGGGTCGGACAATTTATGATAATCTGATTAAAACCATATTGTTTGTGCTGCCTACTAATGGTGCCGAATCGCTGATGGTGATTTCTGCAGTGATCTTGTTTTTTACGAGAATGCCTATTTCGCCGCTTCAGATATTGTGGGTAAATATGATAACGGCGGTTACTTTGGCGATATCGCTCGCTTTTGAGCCTTCTGAGGAAGGGATAATGGAGCGACCTCCGAGAGCGCCTGATGAGCCGATCCTTTCGGGGTATCTTATCTGGCGAATTGCTTTTGTGGCGGTTTTGATAGCGGCGGCAGCGATCGGTATTTTTCAATATTATTTCAGGGCCGGAGCAAGCCTGGAACAGGCTAGAACAGTGGCGGTCAATACTTTAGTTGCAGGCCAGCTATTTTATCTTTTCAATGCAAGACATCTTATAAGTTCGTCTTTCAACCTGAGCGGGATTTTTGGGAATAAAATTTCTTTGATATCGGTGGCGGCGTTGATATTTTTTCAGTTGATATTTACTTATTGGGGGCCGGTGCAGAATCTTTTCGGTACGGAAGGACTGACATTGGTTCAGTGGGGTCTTGTGGCGGGTGCTGGATTGGCGATTTATATCATTGTTGAATTGGAGAAAATGATAGTAAGAGCAATTAAGGCTAAATGACACCAATTGCTTAAATCATTTTGAGTAATTTCCTCACTAGTAAATATTTAAGAGCAGAATAAACTTAAACTATAACTAGATGCTTTTAAAAGAGGGAATACTCAGATGAAAAAAATGTTAATTTTATTGATAGTACCATTTTTTTTGAGCGGGTGTGGATGTGGTTGCGAAAACAATATCGAAAACCGCAGCTCTATTCAAGATGGTAAGCGGTTATCGCTGGCTGAGGAATGGGGAGTTGAGATTCGTAAGATAACGCTTCGAAATGAAGGCAAGGCGCTGGATTTCAGATACGAAGTTGTTGATCGGTCCCGGGCAAAGGATTTGTTATACAGCGATGCTGAATATTACCTGATTGATCAAAAAAGTGGTAAGGCTTTTGTGCCGTCACTGCATAGATTTGATTATTTGGTGGAGATGATGCTCAATCCCAAAGAAGGTAAGTCCTATTTTGTTGTTTTTTCAAATCCTGATAATCAGATTCGTCATGGGGATAAGGTTACGGTTGTAATCGATAATCTTAAAATTCCTGATCTGATGGTGCATTAAATAAATTGGAGTAGAAATGCAGCATGATAACCAAGAGGTTACCGCTAGTTTGCCGGGTGAAAATTTATCTTTATGGCAGAGTTTGCCGAGGGATCAGGCGTTTCCGAGTCTGATTGGAACTGAGAGGTTCGATGTGGCGGTAGTTGGGGGTGGCATTATTGGTTTGACTGCTGCATATATACTCCAGAAAAGAGGCTTGTCAGTTGCTGTGATAGAAGCGAGAACTGTCGGCAGTGGGGTGACAGGGCAAACAACCGGTAAAATATCTTTAAGTCATGGTTTAATTTACAATAAGCTGATCAAGAGAATCGGTCAGGAGAAAAGCCGATTGTATGTTGATGCGAATAAAGCTGGTCTGGAATTTATAGCGGATGTGATTGAAAGTGAGGGGATTGGGTGTGATTTTCATCGCGATTTTTCGTGTGTTTATACAGATGACGAGAATAAGATCGGGCGGATAGAAGAGGAAGTTGAGGTGGGGAGAAAACTGGGAATCGATGTTGAATTTTCAGATTCATTGAATGCTTCGTTTCCTTTGAAAGCTGCTGTAGTTTATAAAGATCAAGCGTATTTTCATTCGCAGAAGTATATTAACGGCTTGGCGAAGCTATTTGTGCGTGGCGGCGGTAAGATATTTGAAGATTCGCGAGTGGAGAAAGTTAAATCGAATCGACATAGTGAGGTGCATACAAACAGCGGTAAAATCGAAGCTGAAAAAATATTAATTGCCACACATTTTCCGATATCGAATAAGGGTTTGTTTTTTAGTAAGATGTCCCCGTTTCGCTCATATTTGTTAGCTGCCAGGTTAGATAACGGTTTGCCGGACGGGATGTATATCAATGCTGAACGTCCTGTACATACAATTCGCAAGCATGTGACCGATTCGGGGGAATGTTATTTGATAACGGGAGGGCAGAATCATGAAGTCGGGCATGATAGTGATACGGTTTGGAAATACCTGCAAGCTGAGCAGTTCGCTCGTGATTATTTTCCTGTTGAATCGATAGCATATCGTTGGTCAACGCAGGATAACCACCCGATAGACGATATTCCATTTGTAGGTTATCATTCTTTTGCATCTGACAGTTTATTCGTTGCAACAGGAATGAATGGCTGGGGGCTGACAAATGGCACCGCGGCGGGTTTGATATTATCAGATTTAATCACCGAACAGGATAATCCGTGGAAGAAGGTTTTTGATTCGACGCGAATCAAGTCAGTTGTTTCTAAAAAATATTTTGAGCTAAATTTTCATGTGATGAAAAATTTCACTAAAGATTATACTTCCAAAAAGAGGAAACGCGGGATAGATGAATTGCCAAAGGGACAAGGTGATATCGTTGAAAAAGATGGGAAGGATACGGCGGTTTATCATGATGAGAGCGGCAAGAAGCATTGTGTGAGCCCGGTATGTACGCATTTAGGTTGCAAGATCAACTGGAACAATGCTGAGAAGAGCTGGGATTGTCCGTGTCATGGCTCGAGGTTTGATGCAGATGGTGAGATTCTGCATTCGCCTGCAACGAAAGGGCTGAAAAAAAGAGACGATGATTAAGATTTTGATTTTGATGTCAGTAAAAATGTAATGTATTGTTTCAAGAGTTGTCGATGCCAGTATACCGAAATCAGGCTGGAGCCGAATAAGCAATATTTATTTTTTTAAACATTCTTCATTGCCTCTTATTTTCTCAGGGATTTTAATTTCTGTGTTTAATCCTAACTGTTTACATATTTCCATTAATTCATCTGCGCGATGGCTGCAGGTGTGCTTTCGTAAAATAGTATTTCTTGCATTATTTGAAAAAGAATCCGCAAGCTCCTGATCATGTAAGATCATTTGTATATATTCTTTCATTTTTTTGGGATTTCTCGCGACCATGTAATCAACATCCAGACGGAACAGGTTTTCACTGTCTTGCCAAGGTGAGCAAATCAGCGGAATACCGCAAGCCATTGCTTCGAAAGGTCTGATGGTGGGGATTCCGCTTAGAGTGTAATATTTTCTTGGGAGATGAATTGTCAATTTAGCCTTGGCAAAGGCGTTTGGCACAGTGAAATTTGAAATCCAACCTTTGTAAGTTAACCTTGTTTTTTTTATAATTTTTAAGGCTTTTTCTGGATAGCTTATTCCATAAATATCCCCATTTAATTGTAAAGAGCGTATCGGTTTGAATAAGAATTTTTTCAGTTCTCTGGCTTTTTCTTCATCCTCACAGTTGCCTACCCATACGATGTCATTTTTTTTCTGTTGTTGCTCGATGGGTTTAAAGACTCTTATGTCTGCAGCTCGATGCCATGTCCAGGCTTTTGTGAATAAACCTTTGTGGAGGTAAATCTGGCGGATCACATCACCGAATGCGAGCAACCCGTCGAATCCATCGAATTGGAAACGTTCGATCTCTTGAGGGGCGCTGATGATCCGGTGGTTTGTATCATGAAACAGTAACTTATAATGGTTGTTTTTTATTCGATGCTTACTGATCTTGTTTACAAGTTGCGGCTGGTCCCATTGATGAACTATTACGAGGTCGGCCTGGTCAAGAACCTTGTCAAGATCAATCGTATCTGGGTCGTATTGTAAACTTTCGAGTTTCGGATAGGTTTTGCAAAATTGCGAAAAATATTCTTTATCGCTTTGTTTGTTCAGCATTGAAAGGCTCAAGGAATTGCGTGGTTCATATACCTGAACATTATGTCCCCTGTAAAGCAGTTCGGTTGAAATTCCCCGTAAAAAGTGGGCATTGCCATGACTCCAGTCGGAGATCATAGAATGATAAAACATAATTATATTCATAGGAGCGTAATTCATAAAGTTGGAGCTAACCTCCTTTGGGCTGTGGATTTCTGCATTAATTTCAAGTATATATCGAGATACCCCTGAGCCATTTTTTCTATTGAATATTGCTTTGCACGGTCTTGAGATTTAGCTTCGTAATAGTTACAAAGTTTGGGGTCATTTTCCAAAGCTAAAACTGCTGAAGCTATTTCTTTGCAGTCATCAGGGTCAGCGAACATAGCGGCATTGTGCCACAATTCTCTAAGAGATGGTATATCGCCGAGAATCAAGGCACAGCCGGCAAGGGCGGCCTCTAAAGCTGAAAGTCCGAAGGGTTCATACTTGGCGGGAAGAATGTATATGCTTGCTTTTTCATACCATTTATTCATTTGGGTTCTATCGAGGAAGCCGAGATATTGCAAATTGTTGTAATGGGTTACGGTTCCGTCAACAGGATGTTTATTGTTTCCGGCGACATAGATTTTCTGGCCTGTAAGCTGGCAGACCTTTTCGAGTATTTGAATGTTTTTTCCGGGGTCCCAAACTCGGCCAGCGGAAAGGATAAGGGAATTGTTTTTTTCTGTTTTTACGAAATTGTTTTTACTTCCGTTATATACTGCTCCGGGAGTGTTGAATTTGCCGTAAAGTTGTTTAAGGCTTAACAGAAAATTGCTTGTAGGCGCGGTAACCATGTCTGCCTTTTTCAAACCTTCGGATACCCTAAAAAAGTAAGTTTTCCATTCTTCTCCGGGCATTTTACTGTAAATATCCTTAAACCAGGAATAAACACAGGAATGTCCTACTACCAGGCAGGGGCAGTTCCAGTTAAGTGAGCCATGACAGAAACTATTGAGGTGGACAATGTCAGGTTGGTAACTGTCGGCCAAATCCAGGAGCCATTTTCCTGCATCGTCAATGTCTTGCCAGGGGTTATCCATCCATTCCAATTTGTAAGAACTTTCAATATATGTAATGTTTTCAATTTTTGCAAGTTCGGCTTTTTGATGCTGAGTCAAAGGTTTGCCCATAGTTGCGAGCAGGAATTCGATACCGTAATTTTGCAGGGATTCCATTAAGTTCAGTGCATATACCCAGACACCACTAAGAGTATCAGCAGTCATTAAAACTTTTGTTTTCTCGTGTATTTTCATGTTTAAACCAAACTAATATGTTTTATTTTTATTTAAAGCCCCGGAAGCTGAAGTCATTTTCTGCCAGCTGATTTTTTCCTGGGGCAAATGGTTTTTAGTGGTTATTTCATTTAAAAATTGCTCTATCTCTTGTTTTGCATCATTGTCTGCCATTTGTCTTGGCGGATGCTTCATATAACCGGCAGAGACAGGCAGCATTGGCCCTTCGATCAAAACGATATCTCTAATATCAAATCATTAACTCTTAATTTAGACGAAGAGATAAATTGGTTATAGAAGGAAAACACTGATATGGTGTGAGTTTTTTTCTAATAGTATAAAAATGACAGCAAGGGGGATTTGCGGTAAAAATCAATCTTATAGAAATCTTAAATATCATTTTTTCAGATTTATTTAGAATCTGACGGATACCAACATTTATTCAATCAGAATAGTATTGAAAAAATGATTCAAACTGTTATTCTGATTTTGTATAGCAAATATTAGAGGAAATATTTATGAATGAAACGGAAATAATATGAATAAAAAATCTATTGTAGAAACAGTAAAAGGTGGAAAAATTTTAATCTCTGATGGTGCATGGGGAACTTTTTTACAGGAAAAGGGATTAAAGCCCGGCGAGTGTCCTGAGCTTTGGTGCATCGAGAGACCGGAAGATGTTTTTGAGATCGCAAAAGCATACGTTGATGCGGGTGCTGATATGATCGAGACAAACAGCTTTGGCGGAACCAGTTTCAAATTGCAGCATTACGGTTTGGCGGAAAAAGTTGAAGAGATCAATGTTGCTGCCGCTAAAATTTCTTCCGAAGCGATAGGCGGTAAGGGATGGGTGATAGCGTCTGCAGGGCCAACGGGTAAAATGACCGTTATGGGCGATGTTAGTGAGCAGGACCTTTATGACGCGTTCAAGGAGCAGGCAGTCGCACTGGAAAAAGGCGGAGCTGATGCGATATGTATTGAAACTATGAGTGCTTTGGATGAAGCGGTTGCCGCAATCAAAGCAGCCAAAGAACATACAAAGCTGGAAGTTATTGCAACTTTTACTTTTGAAAAAACGGCTCAGGGTGATTATCGAACGATGATGGGGGTAACTCCGAGCGATGCAGCCAAAGCCGTTATTGAAGCGGGAGCGGATATAATAGGCGCTAACTGCGGGAACGGCATTGACCGTATGATCGAAGTCGTTAAGGAAATTCGCAAGACAGCACCAGATACCCCGATCCTGGTTCATGCAAATGCGGGACTTCCGCAGAATGTCGATGGTGTTGATGTTTTCCCGGATACCCCGGAAAAGATGGGTCAACTCGTTGCCGGTTTAGTCCAAGCCGGTGCGAATATTATCGGTGGATGTTGCGGAACCACACCAGCCCATATTGCTGCAATGAAAAAGGCGGTCAGCAAGTAAACGGGTCCGTTGCTAAAAGGGCCTGTAATGCCTTTGAAGGTGGTCATGTGATTTTTCAGGCTCGTCGGGCCAGTTCAGTTTGTCAAAAATATAACCAGAGGCTTTTTTAATCAAGACGCCCGGCATCGATGGGAACATTTCAAAAGAAGCGATTATATCTTTATCCTGCTTTTTTAAAGCATCGAGAAGGTAATTCCAGTTTTGGTCAGGTATTCCGCCGTAAATTCCCGGGGGCTGATGGTCATCTATTTCGCCATAGTTGTCGGTTAGATGAACAATTTCAATATTGCCTGCAAGTGCGTCAACATATTTATTGAAGGTTGCGTCTTTATTTAACTTTGCGTGGCCAGTGTTAAAGCAAAACCCGATAGATGGGAATCTTTTATGCAGTTCGAGCATTGTTTCTAATTGGCCTGTTTCGGCACAGAGCGGTACATCTATTTCCTGGGCCATATCTACAATTTCTTTTGCAAAATTCCAATCGGCGACATTCAAAGTATCGCTGACACATAAACTTTCCAGGTGAGTTGAAAGGGGGGCGTTTAGCATTTTAGCGCATTCGAGCTGTTCTCGCCATTGATTGGATGTGGGACCGTCAACTCTTCCGTGGAGCATAACTTTCATGCCTTCGGTGGCTAGCTTTAGCCTTGTCCAGTTGCTGCGATTGAAGCGGCACTCATTATGTGCGCGGATTGTAGGCCATATTTCTACCCCGAACCCCAGCGATCTAAGGAAATCGCATTCCAGTTCGAAGCTTAGATTATGCTCCCGCCACCAAAAAACCATTGTTGATACTACATAGTCAATTTTCATAGTTCCACTCAATTAGATAATCAATATAATAAATTCGATTATAGCGCCAATGCAGGTTACTGTAAATAGGCCTGTTTATGTAATTGGCAATTTCTTTAAGCTTCTTGAAAAAAAAAGCATTTTAAACTAAAATTATCGTAAATATTTTTTTGAAGGTGTTTATGAGAGTAGTTTGCATTGAACCATATTTCGGCGGCAGTCATAAGGCGTTTATTGAAGGCTGGCAGAAAAACTCACGACATGAAATAGAAGTTCTAACGCTGCCTGCGAATAAATGGAAGTGGCGGATGCGGCATGGAGCGATATATTTCAGTCAGCAGATTAAAGAGCTGTTACAAAATGGCAAGAAATTTGATGTTATTTTTTGCAGTGATATGCTCAACCTGGCTGAACTTTCAGGTTTGACTGGAAAATTGTTATCGGACGTTCCAAAAGTTATCTATTTTCATGAGAACCAGCTTACATATCCTCAGCAATTCGAAAGTGAGCGGGATTATCAGTATGTTATGACCAATTTTACCTCTGCTTTGTGTGCTGATAAGGTGATATTCAATTCGAAATTTCATAGGGAAGAGTTTTTGACCGGCTTGGAGAGATTTTTTCGAAGGATGCCGGATAATCAGCCTCTGGAACAGATTCAGCAAATATGGGAAAAATCTGAAATTGTATATCCGGGGATCGATATAATTGGCGATCCAGTTGAAAAAAAAGGGTGTTTGAAAATTTTATGGGCAGCCAGGTGGGAGCATGATAAAAATCCTGAAGATTTTTTTGCTGCGATGAAGGCTTTGAAGGAAAAAGGGTTAAACTTTGAATTGAATGTTATTGGTGAAAAGTTCAGGGAGATGCCGCAAGTGTTCGATTGGGCGAAAGATTATTTTGAAAATGAAATAGTTTATTGGGGATATCAAAAGACCAAGGATGAATATTACAGGTGTTTGCGGCAAAGTGATGTGATTGTAAGTACAGCGATACATGAGTTTTACGGGATTGGAGTAATGGAAGCGGTTTCGGCAGGGTGTTACCCAATATTGCCAGAGAGGCTTTCGTACCCGGAGCTGCTAAATGGTGATCAGCGTTTTTTATATAAAGGAACAGTTGAAAGCCTGGTCAGTAAACTTGAGCCTTTGATTGATGATCCCCAGTTAATCAGAGAGTTCAAAGTTAAAGGTATTGCTGATAGATTCGGGTGGCCTGGCCAAGCCGGAAAACTGGATGAAGCGATTGAGCAAGTTTGCATTGATAAACTTTGATTTTTCACTTAGGATAGAATAAGGTAAAATGAAAGGGTTTACTATGTCTATAAAAATACTTGTTCCTATCGCAAACGGCAGTGAGGAAATTGAGGCTGTTACGATTATCGATGTCCTTCGAAGAGCAGGGGCCGAAGTGAGGATTGCTTCTGTTTCCGAACTCAATGTAGTTGCGTCCAGAGAGGTTAATATTTCTGCTGATGTTTTGATTGAAGATTGTGCAAATGATAAATTCGATGCGATTATTCTTCCGGGAGGAATGCCTGGCGCAGAGCATTTGCGGGATTGTGAGACTTTGATAAAAATGCTCATCGAGCAAAGGCAGGCAGGGCGTCTTTATGGTGCGATTTGCGCATCGCCTGCGGTTGTTCTGGCAAAATTTGGGCTGATAGACCATGTCAGAACCACCGGCTATCCTACTACAATAGACAAATTGCCGAAATCCTCAAAGAAAAGAGTGGTTGTAGATGATAACTGCATAACCAGCCAGGGTCCGGGAACGGCTATGGAGTTCGCAGTAAATATTGTCGAATTACTGTTTGGCAAGGATAAAGCAAAAGAAGTAGCACATGCATTGTTAATGGAGTATTAATTTTCAGTGTCTGCGAATTTATTTTGCGGATTAGAGGCGAACATACTTAAAAAGAAGCTTATCGCAGGCAGGACCAATGCAAACAATAGAACCATTTTATAGCTGCCCAGGAGAATTTTGCCAAAACTGAAAACCACCGGTCCCATAGCACTGCTTATTACCATCGCTGACATTGTTACACTGCTGATCGATCCTAAGTTTTTCCTTCCGTAAAATCTTGGCAGGGCATTATCTGCAATCAGTCCCCATACACCTGCGGTTAAGCCCAGCATCAGGATAGATGTATAAAAACCGAAAACCGAATCAAACCATATAAATCCGACCATATAGCCTGCGATTGCAAGTGAGAGGGCGGCAAGTATCCAGGAAAGCGGAATTTTGGTTTTGTCGATCAGGTAGCCTGTAATGAATCGAACCGGCAATGCAATGAAACTGGAATAGAAAAATATAAGTACCGCTTGTGATATGGATTTTCCCATTTCATCGCCGAACGATGTTATATGAAATGAAACGGCGGTGATAATCATTCCGTGGAGAGATAAGACCAGGGAAACTGCCCAAAACGGCAGAGAAAGTATAGCTTCGTTTCGCTCAAAATCTTTGTAAATCGGGTGCAGATTGGGTCGCTTTTTTTCTGCTTCTTCCTGATTGCCATTGCCGTCCATTGTCAGACCGCATTCCTCGGGATTATCACGAAAAAATAAAAAACTGATTGATGCCATTCCAAGTCCAACAGTCCCAGCCAGGAACCAGCAAGCCTGTTGCCAGCCCAAACCAAGTATGATCTGGTTCAAAATCCATGGGGCTCCGCTGAAGGCAAATGATGCGGGAACTCCCGAAATTGCCGTTGCGATACCCCTGTTTCGATTGAACCATCGGCCCATTGCCACTCGTCCGATCATGGGCAGGTTGCCCTGGCCAAAAAAACGTATCAAAAGAAAAGTAAAACTGGCAGCGATCATTGCGGAGACATGGGGAGAAAAGATTAAATCCAACATGGATTTCAGGGCGTTCAGTTCGGACATAAGTATCAAACTGAGTGCCAGTCCCATCGAAGCGAAAATACCCATAAGCCGGACACCTATAAAATCGAGCAAACGGCCTGCAAAAGGTAAAAGAAAGCCGCTTATCAAAGTTCCTATCATATATGCCAAGCTAAGTTGATTTCTGCTTACTCCGATTGAATTGATGATGTAGTCGGTGAAAATTCCTACACCTGCGGTCTGGCCAGGTATGGAACAGATAATTGAAAGTGTCGCAATAATTACAATTACCCATCCGTAAAAGAATGGAAAGCCGGCGGGAGCGAAGGGGAAGTTTGCCCATTTCGCGTAGAATGGCTGTTTAGTGTCTGAAGATTTATTTTGGTTACTCATTTACTATTCTAAAATAACTAATCGAGAGAGAAAGGTTAGAGGGTAGTTCTAAAAATTCATTTTGGCGGACAAACAAATCTTTTTACTTCTGGTCTGCGTCAGACAAAAGCCGCCTTATCTTCAAATAAGGCTGATTTGTCTTCCTTGTCAGAAGGCAAAAATCTTTTGCTTGCCGCACAAAAGCAATTATTAGAACTACCCTATATATTTCCGCCCAGAAAACAAGGAAAAAAATAAAAAGGAACTTCAGATAAAATCAGAGCACGCCGGTAAAACCGATAAAGCCCAGAGCCATCAGTCCTGCGATGATCAGTGTGATGCCGGGGCCCTGGAGGCCTTGGGGTATTCTTGAGAGGGTTAATCTCTGGCGTATTCCTGCCATTGCGACTATTGCCAGCATCCAGCCGATGCCTGAGCCGAGACCGTACCCGATTGTTTGGAAAAAAGTGTATTCTCTGATGACCATAAACAGCGATACACCTAAAATGGCGCAGTTTACAGTTATTAAGGGTAGGAAAATCCCAAGATTCTGATAAAGAACGGGGCTATATCGTTCGATTACCATTTCGATAAACTGTACGAATGCGGCGATTATAATGATAAACAGGATAAACCTGAAAGCTTCAATTCCGAAAGGCACAAGCACAAACCAATAGGCAAGCCAGTTGAGGCATGCTGTACAGGTAATTACAAACACGACGGCACCGCCAAGGCCTAGAGCAGTTCGAACTTCCGAAGAGACGCTTAAAAATGGACACATTCCAAGGAAGTAAACAAGGAGTATGTTGTTGGTAAATATTGCGGAAAAGAAAATTACAAACGGAAGCCACATTGAATCTACATTTTCCATTATTTACTCTCCTTTTGTACTTTAAAAGCCCTCATTACCCAGATGATGATCGCCAGCATGAAAAAAGCACCGGGGGGCATAACCATGATTATCCATTTGTCCCATATAGTAGAGAAATAGGGCATCGGGTAGCCCAGGATAGTTCCCATTCCCAGCAGTTCTCTGAAAAGGGCTACAAGCAATAAAATGTATGAATATCCGATACCATTAAAAAAGCCGTCAACGATCGAGGGGTTAACCGCGTTTGTGTTTGCATAGGCTTCGCAGCGTCCCATAATAATGCAGTTTGTAATTATAAGACCGATATAAGGGCCGAGATTTTTGCTCATTTCCGGCCAGTATGCTTTAAGTATCAAATCGAAAATGATGACATAGAATGCGATAATCAGCGTTTGGACCATCATTCGGATGTTACGCGGTGTCCATTTGCGGATCATTGAAATTGTAAACGCACTGAGGGTCAGCGTTAATGTTAAAGCAGTGCACATCACAAGGGTATTTACTACAAGGTTGGTTACCGCCAGGGTTGAACATATACCGAGTATCTGGCGGAAGACGGGGTTATTGCCCCAAAGGCCTTGGGAAACTATTTTATTGTAATTTGTTTTGCCGCCTGGCATTTTTATTCCTGTAAATTTTCACGCCATTTAGTAACGTCTTCATTTATCAACTGCTGGAGCCTTTTACTGGTTTGAGTTGCCCCGGTTACCCCGTGAACTTCGTTTTGCCCAAGTTCGGTTCCGGGTCGGGCAATTATTAACGGTTTGTCGGTTTGAGCAAGTATCCGGTTTTTTTCTTTTTGGAATTGCTGTTTGAACTGCGGTTGAGTAATTTCGGCGCCAAGTCCGGGGGTTTCGTTTTGCTCATGAAATGAAATCCCGGTAATGGTTTTTTTATCCGGGGCAACCCCGAGCATACCTTTTATAGGTGCCCAGAATCCCTTGCCTTCGATTGGCAGGGCATAGCCCTGTATGGTTCCGTTGGTAACTAATTTATAGGCCTCGCCATCGGTTTCGGGTTTTTTGACCTGACTGACGAAAATCTGGTGAATTTCGGCCTGGTCGGCTTGCTCAACGTCAATATCAACCGGAAGTACTGAAACTACGGCTTTTTCGAAATCGAATTGAGCGTTTTGTTCGACCCTTTCGCGTGTAAAATCACTGAAAAGGATTAAAATAGCACTGAAGACCGCAGTTACTATGAACATGTATAAAACAGGAAAGTAGCTGACTTTTTTCATGCCGCCACCTCATTTCTGGAAATTCTTTCTTTTTTCTTCTTATTATATGCATCGACGGAATAATCTAGTATCGGCGCGAACATATTGCCGATAAGGATCGAAAACATCAGCCCGCCATTGAAGATCGAAAAATTCCTGATAACCATGGTGGATGTTCCGATAATAATGCCGTAGATTATCCTTGAAAGGGTTCTCCGGGGGCTGGAGACGGGATCGGTTGCCATATAAAAGGCTCCGAACAGGAATCCCCCGCCCAAAAGCGGATAAATTGAACCGTAAAATCGGGGAACATCGAACCATGTTAAAATCTGATTCCAGAAAATATATGAAAGAATAACAGAAAGAATAATGGCTCGGCTTGCGGTTTTGTTCCAGAAAAGGTAAATTCCGCCTATAGTTATCAGAAATGCCGATGTTACGCCCATCGTTCCGGCCAATCTGCCGACGGTTAATGTTTTTATCATAGTCAAGGGTTTGACATATACTGTTTCGTCGTCTTCCTGGTAAATTTGCTGCTGCCAGTTTTCGGTTTGGGGCTGTGTGGTGCTTATTGCCAGTTTTCCGGATTTTTGAAGTCCCATTGGAGTCGCGCCGGTGATGACATTTTCCTCTGTAACGGTTGACCATCGGTCTAAAGCACCCCATGGACCTTGTGCGACAGGCGCCCATAGGCCGGTCATTGCCAGCGGAAAACATATATATACAAAGCATCTGCCTGCAAGGGCGGGGTTGAAAATATTTCTGCCAAACCCTCCGAATACCTCTTTGGTGAACATTACCGCGAAAATTGTTCCTATAAGGAGTACATGCCAGGGGACATTTGGGGGCATAACCAGCGCAAAAAGGGTGGTGGTTACGAATACAGCTTCTGAAACGGGTTCATTTCGATTTTTGCAAAACATCCATTCGGTTGCAAAACCGATTATGGCTGCAGCCAGTATTAATGCCAATGATCGCCAGCCGAAAAAGTATATTCCGCCCGCAATTGAAGGTACAAGGGCAATCAGAACCCTTGTCATCGGGGGTTGTTTGCGAATCAGCTTTTTAGGCTTTTTATTTTCAGCCATTCAAAACCCTCTGCTTTCAAGGGATAAACTTATTATGCAGGTTCAAAGTCTTCTTTACTTGCACCACATTCAGGGCAAACCCAATCATCGGGGAGGCCTTCGAAAGAAGTGCCCGGTTCTACACCGTTATCGGGATCCCCAGCTTCGGGGTCATATATATAGCCACACAAAAGACATTTGTACTTCATAAAATCAACCTTTCATAGTAGTAAACTTGACTCTTTTAGACTAATTTTAAGTCGAATCGGGGATTTTTGCAAAGGTTAAGATTGAAATTAGAAAAAAAGTACAGAATTAGGGATTTTTGCAGTCTTTTAATTTTTCTCTGCCATTATTTTAGTTTGACTTTTAGTGCAGGGTTTTTATAATACATGTTCGAATTTTTTTTGTTATAAGGTATTATCTTATTATTAGTTAGCTTTGTTTCAATATCAAAGCTCTTACTTGTTGGAGAGTATTTATGTTTAGAAAATTAGGAATCATACTTTTTGTATTATCTTCTCTGTTTGGAAGTGTTGCGTTTGGTGCGCAGCTTGAGAATGATTGGTCCGAGTTTATTCACTATGCAAAGATAGGGCGTATCGAACTGGCGGAATCTTATGGTCAGAAGATTATCAACAGTGATCCTGACCCCAAGGAGCTTTTGGCTATTTCGAAAGAAAATCCGGCTGGGTACAATCTGTTGTTAAATATGTATGCTCATAGTGAACAGCTCAAAGAAGTCTCTGGTGAAATTCTTGATATTATTGAACAAGGCCGATACGAAAGAAGAACCGACGCTGCAATCATTGCCGAAGAGATTCGCAGATTAAGCAGTACATCAAGAGGCAGGTTGAAAGCGATCGAAAGGCTTAAAAATTCAGGTGAGTATGCAGTGGTTTTGATGATCGATGCGTTATCCGACCCTTCCAGAAGGGATGAATTTGCTAACGTTACATCGGCACTTCCGAAAATCGGCAGAGATGCAATCAGGCCGCTGGCGGGGGCATTGCAGACTCAAAACGTGGCGGTGAAAGCAGAAATTATTAACGCTTTGGGTGAAATCGGTTATGCTCACGCATTGCCGTATTTGAAATATGTTGTCGAGGGTGACAATTCCCCCCAAATGAAACAGCTTGCAGTTAATGCAATTAACAAGATAGATCCCAGGGCAATGAATCTTTCTGCGGCTGAGTTGTTTTTCTCGCTTGCAAATGATTACTATTATCAAAAAGAGTCGCTTAGTGTAAGAGCCGGTTATGATTTCGGAAATGTTTGGTTCTGGGACAAAGATCAGGGCAGGCTTATTCGCGAAGAAGTTGCTTTGGATAATTTTTACTATGCGATGTCTATGAGATGCTGTGAATGGGCTCTTCGTGCCGATCCGAATATAGGAAAAGCTATAGGATTATGGGTTGCGGCATTTTTCCAGATTGAAGAGAACGATTTGGGCGTGCCCGATTATTTCGGTCCAAACCATGCAGATGCTATGACCTATGCTAAAACTGCAGGTCCTGAATTTCTGCATATAACTTTGCAAAGAGCCTTGAATGATGGTGATGATTATGTTGCACTCCAGGCAGTTGAAGCTCTGGCGGTAAGTGCCGGAGAAAAGTCTTTACTTTATATGGTAGGAACAAAACAGCCGCTGATCGAAGCTTTATCTTACGATGACAAGGCGGTGAGATATTCAGCCGCAATTGCTATCGGTCAGGCAGGACCTACAATAAGGTTCCCAGAGAGCGAATTGATCATTGAAAATCTTGCACAGGCACTAAGCGCGGCCGAAACCGAAGACTTTGACCAGCAGCTTGCTCAAGAGTATTCGATGAGAGCTATAAACGTGATGCATAAACTTGCGGTTCAGGAAAATGAAATCGTTAATGTTATCAAAGCTAAACCTGCCATATTGGAAGCACTTAAAGATTCTCGCGAAGAAATGAAAGTTATGGCCCAGAAGGTATTAGCAAGACTTCAGAGCCCTGATGCACAACGAGCGATCGCTGATGCTGCATTGAACGAAGATAACAGCTTGACTGTAAGATTACAGGCTTTTTCAGCTTTGTCCACGTCAGCGAAATTGTTTGGCAATCTACTTGAAGATCAGCAGGTAGACCGGATATACCAGATCATCAACAATGAGCAGATAGACCAAAGTATCCGATCTGGAGCTGCCGGAGCCTATGGAGCTTTGAGCTTGCCAAGTGATAAGGTTAAAGATCTGATTCTGGATCAGGCTGTAATCTAAAAACAGCTTTTCTTGCAAGTTGTTTTCGGGCACATAAACAATCGAAATCTTTATGGCTAGGGAAAGGATTGACAGAGAATGTGTGCAGTTAGAGACGACAAAAATTTTAGCAGAAAAGAACTTCGATGGGCAGGGATCGGGATCGAATTTGCTGTAGTGGTTTGTCTGTTTGCGTTTGCAGGCTACTGGATAGACAGACTGATTGGTAATGAAGAACCGGAATTTTTGATTACCGGCTTTTTTATAGGATTTTTACTTATGTTTTATTATATTTTCAAATCAACGAAAGAATTCAGGAAATGACAGCTTTTGGCATGTTAGCTCAAATCGATCCTGTTAAAGAGATAGCTTCGCACACGCTGTTTACCTTTACTATGTTCGGATATAAAATTGAGTTCAGCAACCATATGCTGATGATATTTGTATCTGCTGTTTTGCTTTGTATTGCTATACCGTTGTCAATCAGAAAAGGGGGGCTTGTCAGGACCGGTTTTGGGAATTTTATTGAAGGGGTATGCGTATTCATACGTGAAGAAATGGCTCGGCCTTTTTTGCATGAAAAGACCGATCGTTATATCGGTTTTCTTTGGACGCTATTTTTTTTCATTGTTACACTTAATCTGCTGGGCCTGGTTCCTTTTGAAAAAATATTCAATTTGCTAAGTATTACAGTGGGTATCAAAGCTGAACACATAGGCGGAGCGGCGACGGCAAATATCTGGGTTACCGGGGCTTTAGCGATTATTTCATTATTTATGATACATTTTTCGGGAATGAAAGAGCAGGGGGTTAGAGGATATATCAGAAATTTTGCACCTCCAGTGCCTTTGGTTCTTAAGCCTTTTGTTTTTCTAATTGAAGTTCTAAGTACACTTATTAAACCCTTTGCTTTGGCAATTCGCTTGTTTGCAAATATTTTCGCAGGCCATGTTTTGCTTAGTGTGATCATTGGATTTACTGTTATTTTTAAAAATTATGCAGTTGCCGGCCCTTCGATATTATTTGCTGTTGTTATGAGTTTTATCGAAATTTTCGTGGCGGTCCTTCAAGCGTATATTTTCACGTATTTAACTGCAATATTTATAAGTTTTTCGATTGCTGGCGAACATTAACAATTAAAATTTTTATGGAGAAATTAAAATGATGTTGAGTTTGATTAATTCTATTCTCGCGCAGGCACCCGAGGTTGCTCAAAATGGAGGCATTGATGATGCAGCATTTGGTCTTTTGGGCGGCTTGGCAGCTACAGGTCTGATCGTTATCGGAGCCGGATTGGGAATCGGCAGGCTTGGCGGACATGCGACAGAGGCAATTGCCCGTCAACCCGAAGCCGGCGGCAGAATATTTACCACAATGATCATTGCCGCATCTATGATAGAAGGTGTTGCATTGTTCGGAATGGTTATTTGTTTTATCGCAGTGTGGAACAGTCTTTAATAAGGCTCAAGGTGTTTAAAAATGTTGAATTTGACATTGATATCTGGTACCTATTTGCTTGGGGCTGTTGAAGAGGCTGAAAGCAACGGCATTTTCAGTGGTACTCTTGGAGATTCACTGTGGACCATAATCTGGTTTATTGTATTGATTTTTGTGCTTAAACGGTTCGCATGGCGTTATATCCTGGAAGGTCTTAAGACTCGCGAAGAGCATATCGCAAAAGAAATCGATGATGCCAAAAAAACGCACCAGGATGCCCAGATCAAGTTGAAGGAATACCAGGATAGAATTTTGCAGGTTGACCAGGAAGGCGCAGAAATTGCCAAAAAGTATATGGCTAGGGCTCAAAATGAAGCCAGGGCTTTAGTTGATAAAACTCAAAGCGAAAATGAGGCTACCCGTAAAAGAGCTCAGCAGGAAATTGAGTATGCCAAGTTAAAAGCGAAAGCAGAATTGATGGGAAACATCGGTGATATGGTCTTTGGCTTGAGCAGCGAAGTTTTAGGCAGAAGCGTTTCCAATGAAGATAACAAAAAATTAATCGATGATGCGGTTGCAACTTTCAAAGCTAAGATAAATGAATGAGTTGAATGATTACAGTATGTCTAAGGCTTATGGACAGGCGGTTTTCGATCTTGCCGCTGAGTCTGATATGCTGGATCAATCATTTGAGCAGTTATGTTTCATACAGGAAGTTTTTAAGCAGAATCCTGATTTCGAAAATTTTCTAAAAGCCCCGTTTATATCCTTCAAAAAAAAAGCTGATCTGGTTGATACTGCCTTTAGCAATAGACTCAGCCAGACAATCTTGAATTTTCTTCATATCCTTATCAAAAATGATCGTATTGCAATATTTGAAAATATAAAAGATTATTTTTTAAAGGAACTTGATGAAAACAAGGGGTTGCTGCATGTGCAGATCACTGTAGATAGAGAGCTTGATGATCAAAGCAGGACAGAGCTGATTGAAGAATTAAGATCGGCAACCAAGAAAGAAATAAAACTTGAAAAAAGAATAGATCCTTCTCTGCTGGGAGGTATCATAATCAATTGTCAGGGCAGAGTAGTTGATAATTCGGTGAAAGGTGCCTTGAAAAGGGCAGTCAAACATATTAAGGGAATCAAATGAAATTTGATGTTAATGAAATAAGCAGCGTGATCAAGCAGCAGATCAGCCAGTATAAAAAAGAGCTTGAGGTTGAAGATATTGGCAAAGTCGTCGAGATAGGCGACGGAATTGCCAGCATCTTCGGTCTAAGTAATGCCATGTCTGGTGAAATGCTTGAGTTCGAAGGAGGTGTGCTTGGCGAAGTTTTTAACCTTGAAGCAGATTCGGTAGGTGCTGTTGTTTATGGCGATTATAAAGATATCAAAGAAGGGGCCCAGGTAAAGTCAACGGGTAAAGTTCTATCCATACCGGTTGGTAAAGAGCTTTTAGGAAGAGTGGTCGACCCTTTATGCCGAGCTATGGACGGCGGGCCTGAAATCGAAACAGATCAAACACGGCTTATTGAAAGCGAGGCTCCCGGCATTGCGGATCGTCAGCCTGTAAAGAAACCGCTCCAGACTGGCCTCAAAAGCATTGATTCGATGATACCGATTGGAATGGGCCAGCGTGAGCTAATAATCGGTGATAGAAAAACCGGCAAAACCGCTATTGCCCTCGATACCATAATAAATCAAAAGGGCAAAAATGTAATTTGTGTTTATGTTGCGATCGGGCAAAAAGAATCGACCGTAGCTGCTATCGTTGAAATTCTCAGACAACATCAGGCTCTTGATTATACGGTTGTTGTTTCTGCTTCAGCTGGTGACAGCGCCCCGATGCAGTATATCGCTCCTTATGCCGGCTGTGCGATTGCTGAATACTTTATGTATGAAAAGCACATGAATACTCTTTGTGTATATGACGATTTAAGCAAACATGCAAATTCTTACAGGCAGCTTAGTTTGCTTTTGCGAAGGCCTCCGGGGCGCGAAGCTTTTCCGGGCGATATATTCTATTTGCACAGCAGGCTTCTTGAAAGAAGTGCAAAATTGAACGATGAAAAAGGTGCCGGTTCGATGACCGCTCTTCCGATTGTGGAAACGCTGGAAGGCCAGGTTTCCGCATATATTCCGACAAACATAATTTCCATTACCGATGGCCAGATTTATTTGCAGAGAGATTTGTTTCTTTCAGGTGTGCGTCCTGCTGTTGATGTCGGCATTAGCGTCAGCAGGGTGGGTGGACATGCCCAATCCAATGCCATGAAAAAAGTTGCAGGCAAGTTGAGACTTGATCTGGCCCTATTTCGCGAACTCCAGGATTTTGCACGCTTAGGAACTGAACTTGATGCCGCTTCGCAAAGGCAGCTTGATAAGGGTTACAGGATGGTCGAAGTTTTGAAACAGCCGCAATATTCTCCGTTGAAATTATCTGAACAGATTGTGAGTATTTATGCGGGTTCTGCAGGCTTTCTCGATGATGTTGAAGTTGACCAGGTCCAGTCATTTACTGATAACTTTATTCTTTGGATGAATAAAGAAAGACGTGATCATCTCAATGAGATTGACGATACCGGCGATTTTTCTGATGAGACAAAAGCCAAAATCGAAGCTGATATAAATGATTATAAAAACATCTTTAAGTTTGCACCAGAGGCGGGAGGCTAAAACTTGGCTGGAATGAGAGAACTTACGCAGCGGAAAAAAGCCGTTGCGAATATTTTAAAGGTTACGCGTACAATGGAGATGATATCTACATCCAAGTACAAGGATCTCTACGACCAGTGGGAATCCAGCAGCGCCTTTTATAACTCTCTCGCTCAATTGGCTTATCTGCTGATCACTGCAGAAGAACCAATTGCTCATCCTCTGGCTAAGGATAACGATTCTGACACAATGGCAGTGATTGTAATTGGAAGTAACAAGGGGCTTTGCGGCGGCTACAATAATAATATTTACAGGCTGCTTGACATACATCTCAAGCGTGCAAAAAGGATGAAAAAGAAACTTGAGATTTATGCTTACGGACGAAAAGTTATAAGTCACCTGCGATATAGAAACTTGGAAATCAAAGATGTATTCGAAGATTTCGATCAGGTACCGGATTACAAGCAAGCCTGGAAAATCGCTGATGACTTCGCCCTTAAATACCAGAATAATGGAATCAGTTATTTGGGTATTGTTTATACTCGTTTTTATTCTGTGGGCAGCCAGCATGCTCAAACGCTTACGGTTTTGCCGGTTACAGAGTTGATCGATGATCTTACCACCAGGGCTACGATCATTTGGCCATGGGAATTGGAATTTGAGGATTTTGATCTTTCTCCCGGTGCTTTTGAAATTTTTGACAGTGCCGCGAAAATGATGATCAGGTCTTCGATTATCTCCTGTTTCAGGGACGCTGCGTTGAGCGAAAACCTTGCAAGAGTTGTTTCAATGAAAAGTGCAGCAGAAAATGCGGAAAAAATGATAGACGACCTTTCACTTCTGTACAATCGCGCTCGCCAGGGCCGAATCACAGATGAGCTACTGGATTTGATAGGCGGCGTTGAAGCGATGAGTTAACCTTTAGAAATTTATAGAGAAATATCATGAATGTAGGAAAAATAACACAAGTAATGGGCAGCACTTTTGATGCCCAATTCGAACAGGATTCAATGCCCGCAGTTTATAATGCGTTGACCGTTAAAATTGAAACAGGAAAGTTCAAAGTTGAACTGTTCGGTGAAGTTCAGCAGCATCTCGGCGGTGGTCAGGTACGAGCTATTGCCTTAGGTTCCACTCTGGGGCTTTCTCGGGGTGTAGATGTTATCGACACGGGCAAACCGTTGAGCGTGCCCGTGGGCAAAGAAACTTTGGGAAGGGTTTTCAATTTACTGGGTAAACCTGTCGATGGAGGACCTCCGGTGGAAACCAGGGAAACTCGCCCGATCCATAACCCCAGGCCCAAGTTTACAGATCTTAGCCCGAAAACTGAAATGTTCGAAACCGGTATTAAAGTTGTCGATTTGCTTTGTCCTTTCGTAAAAGGCGGGAAAACCGGGTTGTTCGGTGGTGCCGGAGTTGGCAAAACGGTTTTGATTCAGGAGTTGATCGCTCGAATCGCAACACAGCACGGCGGTTACTCTGTCTTCGCAGGTGTAGGTGAACGAACTCGAGAAGGTAACGATCTCTGGCTGGAGATGCAGGAAACTAAAATTGGTGACACCGGCAAAAGTGTTCTCGAAAGCACCTGCCTTGTATTCGGGCAGATGAACGAACCTCCGGGTGCAAGATTGCGTGTCGCACTTTCAGCGATGACAATGGCGGAGGCATTGTGTCAGCAAAGCAGCGGTGATGTTCTGCTTTTCATTGATAATATTTTCAGATTCTCTCAAGCCGGCGCGGAAGTTTCGGCTTTGCTTGGAAGGATACCTTCGGCGGTTGGTTATCAGCCGACTTTGGCAACTGAAATGGGGCAGCTTCAGGAAAGGATCGCATCTACATCGCATGGTTCGATAACTTCTGTGCAAGCGGTTTACGTTCCAGCTGATGACTTGACCGATCCTGCACCGGCCACGACTTTTGCCCACCTGGATTCATTTGTCGTGCTAAGCAGGAAAATTTCGGAAAAGGGAATTTATCCAGCTGTTGACCCGCTGGAAAGTACTAGCCGAATCCTTGATGCAAATATTGTCGGCAAAGAACATTATGAAGTTGCTCAGGATGTTCTTGAGTTTTTGCAAAGGTACCAGGATTTGCAGGATATTATTGCTATTCTTGGAATTGACGAACTTAGCAAAAAAGACCAGCAGACGGTAAGTCGAGCCAGAAGGCTGGAAAAGTTTTTCTCTCAGCCGTTTTTGGTAACTGGCCAGTTTACCGGCATTCAGGGCAAGTACGTTCCAGTTGAGCAATCAATCAAAAGCTGCAAAGAGATTTGCGACGGCAAGTGGGATCATTTGCCTGAACAGTCTTTCATGTACATCGGTTCTGTTGAAGAAGCACAGGAAAAGGCACAAAGAGCTTAACTATGGCATTATCTCTAGGTACATTTAAGTTTGTTTTGAATACCCCGACGGCCAAATTATTAGATTGCAGGGCGGGGGCGGTTGTTGTGCCCAGTCATGACGGTCAAATGGGAATTTTGCGTAACCATGTTCCGATGCTTACAAAACTTGGTCTTGGAATTCTGCAGGTTAAGGATATAACTTTGGAAAAAGGCAGACCGGGCAAGGACAGGCATTTTCTTGTAGACGGCGGTTTTGTCAGGATTGGCGAAAACAATGTGACAGTTCTGGCTTATGATGCCGAAAGTTTTGAAGGTATGGAGCCGGACCAGGTAACTGAAATAATCAAAGAAGCCAAAAAGCTGCTCGCGGGCGATAAGTATTCCAAACAAATCCGAAGGCATGACGTTGAAAAGGCAAGTGTTCTTATTCAGCTGGCCAAACTTTCAGGGCTTGTCAAAAGTGATTTCTGATATATCATCGTGAATGATTTAAAAAAAATCTTAGAAGATTTGTACCTTAAGTACAATCATCAAGAATTTATCCCTCCTGATCCTCTGCAGTTCGTTTATAAGTATAATCGTAAGAAGGACAGGGAAGTGGCGGCTTTTTTTTCATCGGCGATGGCTTACGGCAGGGTTGAACAAATCGAAAAAAGCCTGATAAAGCTGTTTGGTTTAATGGGTAACAGTCCGTATGATTTTATTTTAGATTTCAATTCTGCTTCCATCAAGAAGTTCAATGGTTTTAAGCATCGTTTCAATGATGAAAATGATATTATCAATCTGATTAAGATTCTGCAAAAGTCTTTTAGACAAGACGGATCACTTGAAAATCTGTTTAAGAAAGGTTATAGCGGAAACGATGATAATATCTTGTCTGCATTGGAAATTTTCATTAACAATCTACGCAGCTTCCATAAAGGGCAAATCAGCAGGGGGCTTAATTACCTGCTTTGCAAACCATCAGCGGGCAGCCCGTGCAAGCGTTTGAATCTTTTTCTGCGGTGGATGATTCGCAATGATCAAGTTGACCCGGGTCTTTGGAAAGATGTCTCTCCATCCAAACTTATAATGCCTATTGACGTTCACATAGGACGTTTGACAGGTTTTTTGAACATGCATACCAAAAAAAATATAAGCCTGGCAACCGCGGTCGAAATAACCAATCATTTCGCCCTGCTTAATCCGTCCGATCCTGTGAAGTACGATTTTGCCCTTTCCAGGATAGGTATCCTTGAAAACTGCAGCGGTGTTTACGGCGATAAATGCAAGGGCTGTTCGCTTGTCAAATATTGCCAGGGCAACATTTAGATTATCCGCAGACACTTCCGTAATATTATTTATTTGCCTGTTCCAGCCTTTTTCTCTTAATTGAGATACAAAGTCCTATAATCAATCATTAATTCTGATACAGATTCATTTATCTCTTTAATTTAAAACAATTCTTTAAAATTTTTTTAAAATTATGGTCATTTAATTTGGCGGCGTCTTACTTGTTTTTTATGTTTTGTATGGATAACGGCAAGGCAGCAGTTATTTGTGGCGTAATGCAAAAAATGAATTAAAAAATTCAAATTAAATTAGGAGAAACAAAATGAACACAAGAAAAGGTTTTACATTGGTCGAAATTCTGATAGTGGTCGTGATACTCGGTATCCTGGCTGCTATCGTTATTCCTCAGTTTACCAATGCAAGTACAGAAGCAAAAGAATCATCACTGGTAAGTAATTTGCAGGGTATCCGAAGTCAGATTGAACTTTACAAGATCAATCACAATGATAATCTTCCTGCTGATGCGGCTGCTTTGGTAACAGCACTTACTACAAAGACAAAGGCTGATGGAACCGCATGGGTAACTGGTGATGGTGTTGGTTATGGACCCTATATGCAGAAGCTGCCCGGCAATCCTTTCAGCCAGAGCGCACTTGATACTAACGGTAACGCTACTGTATCAGATACAAGAACTGACAGTGCTGACGGCGCACATTGGTACTATACAGTATCTGCCGATGGTTCAAGCTATACTTTCGGTGCAAATGATGGCCTTAAAAACAATGTTACAAATATCGATCACGGAGATATGTAAGCTTTGAACGTTTGATTACTGACCCCGGAGGTGAGATTCCTCTGGAGAGAACACAAGAGGGTTGACCGGCGGATGGTGATGCTGGTTAGCCCTCTATATTTATCAAGACAAAGATGAAACCTAAACCAAACAATAAGGCTTTTACATTGATCGAAGTATTGATGATTGTTGCAATTCTGGGCATCATTACAGCATTAGTTATTCCCGAATACGGCAATGCAACCGCAAATGGCAGAGACTCAGCATTGCTTAGTAATCTGCAAATGTTTCGCAAACAAATTTCCTTATATCAGCTCCAGCATAAGGGATATTTACCCGGCCAGAACGGCAATGCTTCCTGGGAGCAGGCCTTATTGAATGCCACAAACGAAGACGGCGATTTATATACATCCGAAATGAAAACTGCTGGAGTTAGTAAACGGGGACCTTATCTCGATGGGGTGCCCGTTAATTCGTTTAACGGCTTGGATACTGTCAGATTAGATGGAGCAGCTGCAGGGGCCAACACACACGGCTGGAGATTCGACACAGTTACCGGTGCCATCCATGCCGATGATAATCAACTAAATGAAGATGGCCTACCGCACAGCGAATTATAACAGGAGAGAACATGAAAAAGGGTTATACAGTTATTGAATTCTGCATCGTAGTTACAATAATGATCATGCTTTCAATTTTTATTGTACCGCAATTGAGCCAGGCAACCATCGAAACCAAAACCGAGGCGTTAGACCATATTGTTACAGAATTTCAAAATCAGATCAAACTCTACAGAAAAGATCACAATGGGAGCCTTCCGAGATTAGATAGAATTTCATTTCAACAGGCTCTATGCGGGCATACCGATAAATTTGGGGACAGTTACGAGAGCACTTCTGAGAATATCGGACTTAAAAAATGCGGTCCATATTTTAATCAAATTCCTGCAAATCCATTCAATGAAAAAAACAGTGTCCGAATCAACGGACCCTCTGCAGGAAGAAACACTCACGGATGGCGGTACGATTCAGGGACAGGGGAAATTAAATCAGACTTTCCGATAAAAACGCAAATGGGGAGCTTAAAATGAACAAAGGTAATGGCGTAACATTTCTGGAACTGATCATTGTAATGTTGGTTTTAACCGTTTTCGCTTCTGTAATTGTGCCGCAGCTGGGCAAGGCAGCGACCGAAGCAAAGGTTTCGAAATTGTGCGAAATTTTGCAGGAGGTCAGATCATTTATTACTATTTATAAGGTACAGCATGGTCAAAAGCTGCCTGGAGAAGGAAATTGCAGCTGGCAGGAAGCTATGTGCGGCTTGACGGATGTTAACGGAAATTTGGTTGATCATGCTATGGCCGCTGACCTGGATATTGTTTTGGGCCCTTACATGAGTGAGATGCCCGTAAATCCTTATAATAATTTAAACAGTTTAGATATTGATGGAGAAATCGGCGATGACTCACACGGCTGGCATTTTGATTCTGAAACAGGAATCTTCAGAGCCGATAATTCTATCGAACATTCACAATTTTAAAAATGGATTTTAAAAGAAAAAAAGCTATCAGAAATAAAAGCGGCTTTACATTAGCTGAAGCACTTTTAGCAACGGCATTGCTGTCAATTGCGACGGCAGGTGCCGTTTTGCCTTTTACCGGCGGTGCAGCCGTTCAAGCCGAGGGAATTCACAGAACTATCGCCGCCGGATTAGCTGATGATCTAGTCCAGAAAATCATGATCCAGGATTTTGATAATATTACCACTTTTTATGGTAGTTACAGTGAAGCGCAAGGCCAGATAGAGGACTGTTCCGGATTTATTTTAACTGACAGTCTGTACAGCCGTTTCAGCAGAACGGCAACATGCCAGAAAGTCCACCTTTCTCAACAGTCCGGCACTTCACAGGAAAACTTCATCCTGATAAATGTCAAGGTCTTTCACAACGGCAAGGAACTTATCGAACTGGAAAGGTTAATGGCTCAGTAATGAAAACGTGCAGAAATAACGGATTTACACTGGTTGAATTGCTCACTGCCTTGATGGTTTGTGCGATAATCCTTACCGCCGTTGCGTCTTTATCTTTTGCTATAAATTCAGCCAATAAAGGTTTAGACAGCACAGTCCAGCACCAGGCAAGGGTGAGATTTGTGCAGTTAAGACTTAAAGAACTGTTTAAAAACAGCAAAATGATCTGCCACAACACTGCAACCGATATTGCTATATGGACTGATGATGCTGATAACGATAATCAAATTGACTCTGGTGAAGTAACATATCTTGATACGGGTGACGGAAATAACTGCTTAAGATTACTTAAATTCACAAATGTAGAAGGATCCAATATCCGGCTAAGTCAATTCAGGGATGGAACTGTCAAAGGCTGGCTTATTAACAATTATTTAGAAAGTGAAACAACTTTATTAAGTGATCTTCAAAACATCCAGTTCATATTTGACGTTGCAACACCCAGAGCGAATTTCGTGGCGATAAAATTTGATGCCAAGGTTGACAATCAAACATACACGTATGAAATCAGTTCAAAACTCATAACAGATTGTGATTATTTGATTGATCCTGATAATAATCTTTATACGTCCCAAGATGATTAAAATGAAAAATATTTCAAATAAAAATTGCAGGCCTGGAGCAGCACTATTAATAGTGCTTTTTGTGATTATGGTTCTTACATTGACATCGATCACATATATTTCACGGTCAGATGCTGAACTGGCATGCGGAAATAATATGATCGTTCGTGCCAAAATGGATAATCTTGCGCAATCAGGGCTTTCACAGGCCTTGGGATTACTTAAAAATCCCTGGGATGTCGAAGATCCTTCGCAAAAGTACTGGACCGGGCAGGGCAATATGCAGCTAAATGATACAACCGATGATTATTATTCTGTCGGGGTAACTAAATCAACAACAGGCAATACTTACAGATGCGCATACGATGTAAACTCAACGGCTTACAGAATGAACAACGGCAGTGTAATCGCTCAGAGTTCGATAAAAGGAACATTGAGGTTCGATCCCGCAATCGCTGTGTGGTTCGGCAGTTATGCAAACATAAGCGAAGGTATAGTTGTAAATGGCGATCTGTATTATGACGCGGGTATAAATTATGGGTACATAAACGGTGATGTTTTTACACGCGATAGTTACATCCATAATTTCGGAACTATAATAGGCCAGGTTTCTCATTCTTTGACAGAGCCTCCTGTCGCATCAGCTGATATCGATTACCTGGATTTTCAAAACAGCTATAAATTCAATGACGGTTCGACATATTCAGCTACAACTATAACCCCCGGAACTTATTCGAATCAAACATGGACTTATTCTTCATTGAACCCCGCCGGTATTTTTTACTGCCCCGGAGACTTGACCCTTGACGGCAACATCGACATAGATGGTTCCTTAATAGTAGAAGGCAATTTGAACATTAACGGCAGTACTAATCATATCGATTCGGTCAAAAATTTTCCTGCTCTTATTGCAAATGACAGTATCAATATTTATGCCAATGGCGGTTTAACTGCCAACGGCCTGGTTCAGGTTAAAAACTTCATAATTTTTGATTTTGCTGCAACCAATGTGAACGTGAAAATAAACGGAGCGTTATTTATGCATTTCGGAGATATATCAGGTTTCGGCAGTTCAAAAGGTTCGTTCGTGGTTAATGCCGACCCCATCGAAGCAGCTATTCAGATTTGGCCTGCATTGAGCGGTTCTCCTCAGAAATGGTTGGCTTCAGCCGGAGCATATTATAAAGAAATATCAAAGTAATATAGGACAAAAACGAGAAAAAATGAATTCTGCAAATAAAAAAAATAAATATCTAAGCCGAATTAGAAAATAGAAATGCTGCTAAGCAATTTATTATCGGACCCGCATAGATTAAAACCAACATCGCTTACAAAAACAGCCGCTCCTGATATGGCTGTCCGATAATTTAAACTTTTTTTCCTAGTTAACTTTCGCACTTTTTAGGTGACAAATTTTAATGGTTTATAAACAAAAACA
>CAZITB010000015.1:0-32255 GCA_964542055.1 uncultured Candidatus Kuenenia sp. | reverse complement strand
CGGGCGGTTCTAACATAATCCATGCGGAGATTGTCAAGCATGCTTGCGCGAACCTGTTTTGCGAGATAAGCGAAACCGGCATAGCTTAGGCATATTACCGGAAGAACCAGGTGCCAGAGACGATCCCAAAGCCATGGAAAAAATGGAAGCACATCAGCGTTATTACTGGAAAGTCCGGCAGGTGGAAACCAATCGACAAAGGTTGGCCCGCTGAAATAACCGATAAGCATCTGCCCGACCCACATGCTCGGAAGCGCCCAGAGCATAAACATTATTATGGAACTGGCCTGGTCAAAGAACCGCTTGTGTCGCACGGCTGAATAAACACCGACCGGCAGTGAAACGGCATATATTATTGCAAACGCAAGAAGGTTTAATGTCAAGGTGATCGGAAATCGTTCTTTTATCAATTCGATTACCGGCCTGTGATGTTTGATTGACTGGCCGAAATCTAAGCGGGCAACCCGCCAGAGCCATGTGAGATACTGCTGGGGCAAAGGTTTATCAAGGCCGTATAATTTCTCGCGAGCCTGGCGAACATCGGCAGCGCGCTGAGCATCCATTTGACCCCCTGGACCCATAGCAAGGCTGACCGGATCGCCCGGTGCCATTCGGCTGATGGCGAAAACCATAATGGTAATCCCGACCAGCGTCGGTATCATCAATAAAATTCTTCTTATTAAATAATGTGCCATTTAGACCTTTGATTAATATTTCTGCAATTGAGTCGGTACGTACCATTCGTAATACTCTACACCAAGAGCATGGATTTCAACATTTTGGAAACGATTATCAAGCACAAGATAAGTCGGCCTTGTAAACAAGAACAAATACGGCTGTTCCTGGTGCACTATCTCATGGAACTGATGATACAGATCATAACGTGTCTCCGGGTCGAGTGTTTTACGAGCCTGCTCAATTAGTTTATCAGCTTGTTCATTATTGAAACCATAGTAATTACTTCCACCGTCTATTTGCGAGGAATGGAAAAGCTGGTAAGGATCGGATTCAATTGTTCCACCCCAGCCTGATAATGCTGCATCGAAATTTTTCTTTTTCAATCTTGTGATAAAAATAGACCATTCAACAGGTTCAGGCTGAATATTGATTCCAACGGCAGCGGCCTGGTCCTTGAACAGTTTGACAATACGTTCAGCAGATGAATTACCGCCGGGGTATATCAATTTGAAGTCAAGCGTTATACCATTTTTCTCACGGATACCGTCGAGATTTTGATCTTTCCAGCCAGCTTGATCTAAAATTTCTCTAGCCTTTTGCGGATCATAAGGCCAAGGTTCAACATCTGGATTGGTTTGCTTACCATTAACGTAAAATGGACCGGTTATAACTTTGCCGTATCCCTTTAGAAGGTTGTCAACGATCGACTGTCGGTCAAGAGTATGAGCGAGGGCTTGTCTTACGGCTTTGTCTTTAAAAATTTCTCTTTGCTGATTCCAGCCGATGTAATTGAAACCTCCCGAAGGCTGCCAGTATGACTTTGTATAAAATTTTTCTGTAAATGATTCGTCATTGGAAACTTCGTAAAACTGTTCCGATGAGGGTTCAAGCATGTCAATATTTCCGGATTTCAACGACTGCAATGCAGCGGTTGAATTTGTTATAAACCTGTAAACGTACTTATCGAGGTTCGTTTTTTTGCCCCAGTAGTTTTCATTTCTTGCAAGAACTACCTGCTGGCCGACATCCCACTTATCGAAGATATACGGTCCGCTGCCAACGGGATTGGTTCTGTTGCTATTGAACTGCTGCGGGTCATCGTACTTGTAAATATGTTCGGGCAGCACTTCAAATACGCCAACTGACTCAAGTGTTTTCCAGTGAACTTCCTTTAGAACGAACTGGAATGTTTTGTCATCAATTTTAACGATCTTATCGAAATTGTTGTAATAATTTCTAATTGCAGCAGCATCGATATTAGGATCCTGAATTGTATTATAGGTAAAAATCACATCATCTGTAGTGATTTCGTGGCCGTCTGAAAACCATATATTGTCTTTTAACTTGATAGTTATTTCAAGGCCATCTTCTGATATATCCATATCGCCATCAGCCAAAACTGGTTGAAGTTTTACTCCTTCGTAATCGGAATCATAGTAGTATAATGTTTCAAAGACATTTCTCGAAACGATGTATCTTGTGGACATATCAGATTCATCAGAAACGGGGTTTAGTGTTCGCGGTTCCGCAGATAAGCTCCAGACAAGCCAATCTCCCTGATCGCCAGGAAATTTATTTTGTGTGCCGGCTGTTTGGGGTATATTCCCGCCCTGAAAAGTCCTGCCTGATTCGATGACTTTTATGAGGTAATTTATCCTTTGGTACAAACGGTCGGACTGCATCATGGCAAGAAACTGCATGCCCAAAAGGAACAGGACCAATATCACCAATGTAAATTTAAACAATGTCGAACGACTATTCATTTTTACCTCTGATTAGTATTTTTGCTTATCCCATGGAACGTACCATTCAAGGATATTGAAACCCAGCTTATGTACTTTAACATTTTCGAACCGCTTGTCGAGGATTCTAAATGTCGGTCTGGCATATAAAAAAGTGTAAGGCTGCTTATCGTGCAATAACCGGTGCAGCTGCTTACTTAACTGGTTGCGTTTATTCTCATCTAAAGTTACTCTAATTTGCTCGATAAGTTCGTCGGCTTGGGGATTTTTAAAGCCGACATAATTCGAACCGCGGTTATCGGCCTGCGATGAATGCCAAAGCTGATAAGGGTCTTGAAGAATATCGCCGCCCCAGCCTAGCGAAACCGCATCAAAATCCCTCTCTGGCAGCTTGCTCATGATAATTGACCATTCGTAAGGGTCGGGGATAACCTCAACGCCGATTTTTTCGGCTGAATCCTTGACCATTTTTACCAACTGGTTATAAAAACTATTACTCGAATCGTACATGAACTTAAAGCTGAATTTTTCGCCGTTTTTGTCGAGAATTCCGTCCCCATCGGTATCTGTCCAACCCGCAGCTTTTAACAGTTCGGCGGCTTTTTCCAGATCATAAGGCCAAGGCTCGACGGTTTGGTCATACTGGCCGCCTTTAACATAAAACGGACCGGTTACAGGCTCGCAGAGGTCTTTTAAAAGGTGCTTGAGTATGCCTGGCCGGTCAACCATATGCGTCATCGCCCTTCTGACCATTTTGTCTTCAAAAAGAGGATTTCGCTGATTCCAGCCAATGTAAAAAAACGGTACTCCCGGGTTCCAGTATTTTACGCATCTAAAATTTTCATTGAATTTCGCATCATTAACCAATTCGGCATATTGGTCCTGTAGAGGTATTATCATATCCACCTGACCCGATTTGAGTGCCTGCATCCTGGCGATGTCGTTGCTGATAAACCGCCACACAAGCTTTTTGAGTTTCGGCTTTTGCCCCCAGTAATTTTCATTCCTACGAAAAACTATCTCACTGCCGATATCCCATTTCTCGAATACATAAGGACCGCTGCCGACAGGATTGGAAACTCGCTGATTAAACTCTTTGGGGTCTTCAAACTGGTAAATGTGTTTTGGGTAAATTCCAATATCCCAGAAACTAACCACTTCGAGCGATTTGAAATAAGGGCGTTTCATTTGGAAACTTACTGTTTTCTCATCTATTTTACTGACTTTTTCTACGTCAATGAAAAGATTAGACAGATCAGCGGCATCGATCCGGGGATCAATTATGGTCTCATAAGTGAAAATAACATCATCAGCAGTAACCGGAACACCGTCGGAAAATTTTGCTTGATCTCGAATTTGAAACGTAATCCGCAAACCATCTTCTGAAATCTCATAGTTATCTGCGAGATGTTCGACCATTTCCATACTATCATAATCGTATTTCAACAGCGGCTCGAAAATGTTATCAACGCAAATCCAACGTGCATAGATATCCCGCTCGACAGAAATTTGATTTAGCGTCTTTGGTTCAACTGCAAACGCCCAGACAAGCCAGTCTCCTTCATTCGCATCTTCGCTTGATTTAGCTGAATATTCCTGCTGGTCAAAATTTTCAATGAAGTTGTCGAGATTTCGAACAGTGTTTGTAAAATTACGAAACTGCAAAAACTGAAAAACACCCACAGATACTAACAAGATGATTATCAGGATGAAAAAAAAACTCTGATTTTTATTCACTGGCCGATACCTCCGATGTATTCAGGCCTAAATTTTAATTACCAGTTGGTTGTGGAAGTTTTTCCGGTGCAACAACGGCCTGCCCATCATTTTGGGTATAACTGAAATTAACAGCTTGTGCCAAAGTACCTTGGGTATCTTGACTTCCAAGCAGCTCATCATGGGCACTGATCAAGGCTTCGGTATCATTTTTTTCAATGGCTTTTTTGAAATTTTGAACATTACCGCCAAGCATATCACTTATAACACCAGCTTCTAAACCCACAATAACATCCACAAGCTCGCCTTTCTGTTTACCGTTTAAAATTTCCTGTCCCAAAGCATATCTTTGAACAGCATAAGAATACAGCTGAGACATTTTTGCCATTAACTCATTTTTCGCTTGCGAACCGGATGTATTTTGAGCTTTCAAGCCCAAAACCGTTAAAAGCTCATAATCAACAGACTCGCTTGAAACCGCCCAGTTTTCGTATTGCGAGATTCTTTTATCTGCGATTTGCAGCAAAAGGTCCCTTACGGGTTCATTTTGTACGCCCGCGCAGAACTCTATCACAGCCAGGGTAAAACTGGGGCTCATTTGATTATCAATAATCTCAGATAACTTACTCACGGCATTGTTTATCAGCTCAAAATTTTCAGAAGAATTCGAGTTTAGTTTTTCGAGAACTTCTTCATCTGTGAAAGCATTGACAGCAAGGTAGCCGACACCGGGGCTGTTACTGTCAAACCGATCAATCACTAACGGCAGAAATTGAGTACTTTCGAGTTCGTTAACTATCAATAGCAAGTTGATCATAATATTATCCGCGGTGGGCCCTTGCTGGTTAGCTGCCCTTTGTATTGCATCCCGCAAAACATCGTAAGCCGCAGATTCAAAATATTGCTGGTACTGAACTGCTGAATTTTCGTTAGAATTGCTTTTCCTTGACACAAATGCCTGGCGAGTTTTTGACATTGAACTTAGATCTTGAGTATAAAACAACTCATCAACAGCCTCTTGTAGAAATGAAGATATAACTTCCTTATCGGAGTCGTTTAAAACACCCTTTTTACGCACAACATCAATATCTCGCGTGTTCAAAGCCAAAGCTTGAGCACTCAAAAACAACAAACTGATTAAAATGAACTTAAAATGTCTTCTGTTTTTCATATTTTTCATACCTTTTATATACTCGTAAACGCGAAATTGTTCTAAAAATCCATAAAATCTTTGCTAAGGTTAACTTTTACAACTAATTATGTCAAGTCTAATTAAAGATTGAACTTTGGAACCCCGATTTGATATATATAAGTAAACTTGAAAACAAATAACACTTTACACTAAAACTGCCATATTATAGAATGCTTATCAAAGATTCTTGCAATAAAAGAGATGATATGTACAAAAATTTATTTTTATTATTGACTTTGATTTTTGCTGGTTTAGCATTGGGCGACCCTAACTCGGTCAATACAGATGCAAATAAACCTGATTTAAAGGAATATTTGGACGAATTCTATTCTCAATATTCCGAGATACTTAAAGCCTATGTCAGCGAAGATGGGCTTGTAAATTACCCAAAGCTCAGAAGGTACAGGCTGGAACTGATACCGCAAACTTTGGAATTTTCGAATGTTGACCCTGAAGAATTCCAAAAATGGCCGGATGATGCCAGAAAAGCTTTTTGGGTAAATGCTTACAATTTCTATGTGTTGAAAATAGTAACAGATAATTATCCGATTGAACCGCCTTTCTACAAAAGGATATGGTGGCCTGTAAAAAGCACTGTTCATATCGATGGCTTTTATGATAAAATTTACGTTCCGATTATGGGACTTGAATATTCTCTCAGCGAGATAGAAAACAGGGCTGTTTATGGTTTCAACGACCCAAATGTTGCCTTTACTTTAAACAGAGGCACCCTCGGCTCGCCGAAATTGCCGAAAAAACCCTATAGAGCCGAAAACTTTGACGAAATGGCTGATGACCAGATAAAAACATATTTATCCAGAGATGTTGGTTTTGAAATAAATCTATCAGAAAATAAGCTTTTATTGGCCGAGCAGTTCGAAAGATACTCAAAAGCTTTTATAGACAAGTATGGAAGCATGAAAAAATACCGCGCTTTCGAACCTTTAACTCAGTCTGCTTTCAATTTCATCGACGCTCACGGCCCTGCTGAAACAAAAAAATACATTGAAAACGTAAATACAGGTTTCGAGATCAAGTACCAAAGGCCGAACTGGCGATTTTTCATGAAACTAAATGAAATCGGGATAAATTAACTTTTTTTTCATCAATATCTTGACTGGATAACGGGGTTAATCTACAATCAATTCTTATTTTAACGCTCAAATTAATAATGGAGATTGATTTAGATGAGTAAATACAAAGACTATCCCGATGGCAAAAAAGTACACCTTTTCACTAGCGAATCTGTTACCATGGGTCATCCTGATAAGGTTTCAGACCAGATTTCAGATGCTATTTTGGACGCCATGCTTGAACAAGACCCAAACAGCAGAGTTGCTTGTGAAACAATGGTTACCACAGGGCTTGTAGTTGTTGCTGGTGAGATAACGACAACTGCAGTTGTAGATATACCGGATTTGGTCAGGAAAACAGTAGCAGATATTGGTTATAATAATCCTGAGTACGGGTTCTATTCTGAAGATTGCGGAGTAATGGTTGCTCTTGACAAGCAAAGCCCCGACATTTCGCAGGGAGTAACCGAAGGTGCTGGTTTGCATAAAGAACAGGGAGCCGGCGACCAGGGCATAATGTTTGGCTATGCATGCAAAGAAACCCCTGAAATGATGCCGATGCCGATCAGGTTGGCACATAAGATAACAGAACGGCTTGCTAAAATGCGTGAAACAGGCAAGATCAAGTGGCTTCGTCCCGACGGAAAGTCTCAGGTTACAGTTGAATACCATAACGATAAACCAAAGCGTATCCATACTGTTGTAGTTTCAACACAGCATGACGACAAAGTTCCCTATAATAAATTGAAGAAAGAAATTTTAGATAACGTGATCTTGCCCTCTCTGCCCAAAAGACTTGTGGACAAGAAAACCATTTTCCATATCAATCCAACAGGCAGATTTGTGATCGGCGGCCCTAAGGGCGACTGCGGTCTGACAGGTAGAAAAATCATTGTAGATACTTACGGCGGCAGAGGTTCACATGGCGGTGGAGCTTTCAGCGGAAAGGACCCTTCTAAAGTTGACCGATCAGCAAGTTACATGGCCAGATATATTTCGAAAAACATTGTCGCTGCCGATTTGGCCGATGCATGTGAAGTGCAGCTTTCCTATGCTATCGGTGTCGCCGAGCCGATTTCTGTTCTTATCAATTGCGAAGGAACCGAAAAGATACCGGAATATGAAATCTCGAAGATAGTAACCGATTTGTTCCCGCTGACACCTAAGGGAATTATTGATCACCTCAAACTTAAACGCCCCATCTACAGACACACAGCTCATGACGGGCATTTCGGAAATAATCACCCGGACTTCACATGGGAAAAAACAGATATGGTAAGCAAAATACGCAAAGCTGCGGGATTGCCGTTGGTAAAGAAAAGCAAATCAAAAAAGAAGAAGTAAACTTTTGAAAATCGAATACAAAAATGGCCTATGGTAAAACATAGGCTATTTTTTTATCAATAACGAACAACTATTTAGCTGCTTTTTTGTTTTTCTTTTTGAATGGCCTGATAGATTTCTTTACGGTGAACTGAAATGCTTTTGGGAGCTGTGATTCCCAGCCTTACTTTATCGCCGCGAACATCTACGATTGTTATTTCAACATCGTCCCCAACTATGATCGACTCATCCTTTTGTCTGCTCAAAACAAGCATCTTACACTCCTTAGTTTTAAAGCACCGGTTAATCCATGCCGGTTTCCATCATTTAAATTATAATATACTTTTCCAGTTAAACAAACGAGTAATTTATTAAATTCCTAAAAGCTGCTACTGAAATGATTTCGTCAATATATTGATATAAAAAAAGTAATTTTTTGTATTTTTTACTTTTTTATTCCTTAAGATGAATATAAACTTTTGCACAAAAAGGAGTTAGGCAGGTTCGGATCGCTAAATTTTGTGTTTTGCAAAATACCGATTCCCCTCTCAAGGTCCTGATTTTATGGACATTTATGCATCATTTTGCCGCCACCATGCGTAACGAATTGCCCACCAGTAACCGGCAACAGCCCCCAAAGAACCGAAAGCAACGAACTGAACTGGCAAAACAGCATAATTAGGACGCAAATAATAGCCGATCGGCCAGTATTGCATTTGAGTTTCTAGAACCTCCACCTGGCCTCCAAAATGCATCTCTATAAACGAAAGTACGGCTGTTGCTAAAATCGGCCAGAAATAACTGGTTTTGAGGTACAATTTGGTCAGAAAACCGGCGACTACAAAAGCAAGGAAAACAGCAAAACTTATTTGCAGCTGTTCAGGCTGAACGTAAACCTTCGATCCATTTTCGCTCATTATTACATCGCGGGCAAAAAGACGAATAACTAGATGAGCAATAATCAAAGAAGCGACCATTGAAACAGCAATATTCAAATATGTTGTACTTTTTTTATCGGTTTTAGGCAGCAGTACCTGTTTCTCGGTAAGTTTTGTTTCGTCAGCTTTACCGGGCCAAAAAATGTTCGAAATAATTGCACCAAGGATTCCGCCAAAGATTACCAGAAGCCAAAAAATGCCGGCCCATTGAAGCTGATTATAGACAATTACCTGGAGTTTCACTGTTGCATGTGACCGTAAAAGCTCTGTCATATTTCCGCTTCGAAGGGCCAAAGCCGCAAGACCTGCAGGCCCTGCCAGGGCTCCAATCTGAACATTATAAGGCTTGGAAATCAATCCACTTAAAAAACCGGCAACAACCGCTAACAGCGTAATTAAAAAAACATCTGCAAAGCTGACTGTCGGATTCATCAAAGCAATTGGCTCATACTCTGTTTGAGTAGACACTAACGGCCAGGCTGCTACGCCTATCAAAATTACGCCCACTGCAAGAGTAGCGCTAATTTTCAATTTAGTAAAAAGTGATAACTCCATTAAATCTTTTCCTTAATAATTAGCCAAAAAGCTCTTTAAACTTGCTTTCGATATCCCGGCTTTGACACAATGTTTGGCCGATTAGAACCGCATTGATTTTGTTTTTGATCATTTTTTTCACATCCTCCCGAGTTTTTATTCCGCTTTCGGCAACTATCGGCATTTTTCCTTCAAGCAAATCCTTCAATCGTGAGGTATTGTTGATATCAACTTCCATGGTAGTCAAATCTCTGTTGTTTATTCCGATTATATTGTACTGTGTATGAGGAAAGTCAACCATGCTGCGAACCGTCATCAGCGACTGTGCTCCGTGGACTTCTACCAAACAACCCAATGTGAGTTCATTTGCAAGTATGACCAAATCCATCAGCTGCCCCGGATTAAGAGCTTCCGCGATCAGCAGTATCGCATCGGCTCCTGCCGCTCTTGACTCATACACCTGGTAAGGGTCGATAATAAAATCTTTACGCAAAACCGGCAAATCGACTTCCTTTTTTATCTGCCCGATAAATTCAAGTTTACCTTGAAAGTACTTTTCATCTGTTAAACAGCTGATTGCATCAGCACCACAGTTTTGATAAATTTTTGCGATTTCAACCGGATCAAAATCTTCACGTATCAACCCTGCACTCGGTGAAGCTTTCTTTACTTCAGCAATAACATTTATTCTACGAGGATTTTCTTTGGTTATTGCCTTTCGGAAATTTTTGCACTTATCAAGTCCGGCAGTTTCATCCTTTAACTGCTCAATACCTTTGACCATTTTGCTATGCTCAATAAAGAGCTTCTTATATTCAATTATCTCATCCAGGATGTTGGGCAATTTCTATTCCTTAGATTGACTGACCTGAACATAGGCCATTCTCAATTGAGACAAAGCCGCTTTCAAAATCTCTTGCTCTTCTTCGTTGAGGTTCCCTTTGGTCTTTTCCTCTAAATCATTTAACATGTCAATCGTATATTTCGCAAGTTCCAAATTTGTTTCCGGTTTACCCTCATCTTCGGGGTTCCCGATCAAACCAAGTGAAAAAAAGCTTTGTGTCGCAAGCATACTTACCAACGCAGAAAAATCACCTTGTGGTAATCCCTGCGGCTGCTGTTTTTCTTCCTGGACCTGCTTTTGAGCTTTTAGTTTTTCTTCCTGAGCTTGCTTTTTCCAATCATCATCAATTATGATTTTTTTTTCGTCGTCAGCCATAGCATCTCCTAAGATTAAAATTTCATTTCTTTTTTAAACTGCTTTTCTACTATTTTATCTCGATTATCATATTTTTTACGACCACGTGCAACTGCTATTTCAACTTTTGCAAAACCCCTGTCGTTAAAATAAATCCTTAACGGAACCAGCGTAAAGCCTTTCTGGTCAATCCGCTGTTTCAATTTGATTATCTGTCTTTTATGTACAAGCAGCTTGCGTTCGCGGTCGGGTTCATGAGTAGTATATCCGGCATTTTCATATACAGCAATATTTGCCCCTATAAGAAACAGTTCTAAGTCTTTCAATCTGGCATAGGAGCCGCTTAAATCCCCTTTTCCGCCGCGCAGAGATTTTACTTCGGAACCTTTAAGTTCGATCCCGGCTTCGACCTTTTCGACAAGTTCATAATCCCGATAAGCCTTTTTATTTCTTACTTCCGGCGAAGCAGATTTCTTACTTTTTTTGTCAGATTTTGCCATAAAGGTCAATAATAGCTGAATTTAAAAAAAATTCAAGGAATTTGAACCGTTTAATTTGGCGATATTCATTAAAATTATTTACCAGACTGCAATTTTTTGGTATATTTACCGGTTTGATAATTTTTAGTTGAAACAGGAGAAAATAAGGATGTCGGATGTCTTTGATTTGATTGTAATTGGTGGCGGGCCGGGCGGCTATTCTGCTGCTATTCGCGGAGCGCAAAAGGGCTTGAAATCAGCTTTAATCGAAAAGGATGCGCTTGGAGGAACATGCCTGAACCGCGGCTGCATACCTTCAAAAGCTTTACTGGGTTCAGCACATTTTATTTCGCTTGCACGTTACAGCAACCTGATGGGGCTGGAAATAGAAGGACTAAAACCCAACTGGTCGAAAATGCAATCAAGAAAAGATGCCATCGTAAACGGTTTTACAAGCGGTGTCGGCGGTCTTTTGAAAAGCAACGGCGTAGAGGTTTTCCAGGGAACCGGTATTATTACCGAACCGGGTAAAGTTAAAGTTGCCAGAAATGACGGTGACGAAGTTGAGCTGGAAACCAAAAATGTAATCATAGCTACCGGTTCTATTCCGATTGAAATCCCAGCCTTCAAATTCGATAAAGAAGTGATAATCAGCAGCACAGAAGCACTATCGCTGACAGAAGTACCTCAATCTATGGTCATCATCGGCGGCGGCGTTATTGGATGTGAAATGGCTTGTGTATATGCGACACTTGGCTGTAACGTTTCGATCGTTGAGGCTTTGCCTAGCCTGCTGCCCAACGAGGACCAATGGGTTGGAAATCTTTTGGCCAAGGAATTTAAAAAACTGAAAATCAATTCTTTAACCGGCAAAAAAGTTACCGGCGTTGAAGTTGCAAACGGCTCAGCAAAGGTAAACCTGGAATCGGGCGAGGTTATAGACGCTGAAAAGGTTCTCGTAGCGGTCGGAAGACGAGCGATCGTGGATAATGATACTGTTGCCAATCTCGGCTTGGAAATGGATCGAAGCATCATCAAGGTCAACGAGAAAATGGAAACAAACGTCAAAGGCGTTTACGCTATCGGCGATGTAGTTGGAACAACCTACCTGGCACACGGAGCCTTCATGGAAGCCGAAGTAGCTATCGAACAGATTTGCGGCGGCGATAAAGTGATGGAAGATTATCACCTCATTCCCCGCGCGGTTTACTCTTTCCCTGAAGTGGCCTCGGTCGGCAGAAGCGAAAAGAAATGCAAGGAAATGGGAATCGAAATCTATGTCGGAAAAGCAGCTTTTAGAACTAACGGACGAAGTGTTGCTCACAACGAAACAGTTGGCGAAGTCCAGGTAATCAAAAACAAGGCAGATGACAAGATCATGGGCGTTACCATGGTCGGAGCAACTGTAACAGAAATGATAGCAGCAGCCAGGGCATTGATAGGAACAAACGAAGATATCCTGGATATTTGCTTCCCCCACCCAACCGTTTCGGAAGTTTTGAAGGAAGCATGGGAAGATGCCTACGGTCTAAGTGTGCATGTTCCCCCTAAGAAATAGATGGAAAAGCAAAAGCTGGAAATTGTAAATTGCGGCACAATGCGTTATCAAAAGGCGCTCGATATGCAGATGCAATTTCTTGAAAAGCGGCAGAAAAATCTCTGCCCTAATACAGTCTTGATCGTTGAACATGAGCCTGTGATCACGCTTGGTGCAAGGCAAAGCGAAAATAAACTGCTGGCGTGCGAAGAAAACCTTCAGGCCAAAGGCATCGAAATCTTTTCTGTTCGTCGGGGCGGCGGAACCACCGCACATAATCCCGGCCAACTCGTTTTTTATCCGATAATAGATCTCCGCTCGATTAATATCGGCATAAACGAATACATCAGAAAACTCGAACAGATCGGAATAGAGCTGCTGGAAAAGCTCGGAGTTTCATCCAAAAGACGTAAAGGTTTCCCGGGGCTATGGGTCGGCGATTTAAAAATCGCTTCAATTGGTGTAAAGGTAAGCTGCGGTGTGACCTTTCACGGCATGGCTATCAACATCTGCAACGATTTGAGCATTTTCGATCACATCGTCCCCTGCGGTCTAGACCAGGTAAAAATGGTTTCTGTTTCAAAATTAACAGGCAGCAATTACAGCTTTGAGCAGACATCTAATGTTTTGTCTGAAATTCTGATAGAACATTTCCAATGAAAAAAAGAGTGGGTCTATAAGCCGGGTTCTGTACTTTTGCAAGTGACGGCCATTTATCTACGCATGCCATTACTGACATACTTTAGCTGCCTACCCGCTGGATTATGGTCGGGCCGACTAACCAGCATATTTGGCATTGCAGGCGGCGGGGTTTACCAAGCCGACACTGTCGCCAGTGTCGCGGTGCGCTCTTACCGCACCATTTCACCATTGCCTGTGTCATAAGACCATCGGCTGTTTGCTTTCTGCTGCACTTTCCCTGGGATCGCTCCCGGTGGCCGTTAGCCACCGCCGTGCCCTATCCTGCCCGGACTTTCCTCCGGAATTAACCGGCGGCCGTCCGACCCACTCTAAATTTTCAAATAGCTATTATATCTACGTAGTTACTTTAAATTTGTCCATCATTAATTTCTGCATCTTGGCAGTAGTCGCATCCCTGTCATGTTTCTCTAATTTTTGAGCAAGACACTGCCCAGCCTTTTTAGCCGCTTCAATCAACTGAGGCTGTTTTTCAAAAGAAGGTACCATCTCGTCAGTGATTTTGGTCCCAGGCCCGAAAAACATATGAATCGCGCCAACTTTGCATGTCTCGCCATAACCGCAGGAAAAACAGCATGCCGCCCCCTGACCAGATACCTTTTCCACCGTTTCAATAAAATTATACGCCATGAAATTTTCCATCTGGTCCACAACAGGATCGCCGTTTGCACCCCCGACTCCGACCAGTACCGCTAACTTGCCCCACAATGCATTACATTCGCGATGTCGGAACTGGTAAAACCGCTCCATTAAAGCATGCATATTAGCATTCATTCCCGAGTAATAGTTAGGAGCACCAATTACCAAGGCATCCGCTTCTATTATTTTATCCCTGATCTGGTGGAGATAATCATGCACTACACAAACATTATCCTCAACGCATCCCAAACACGAAATGCACCCATGTAAAACCTTTCCACGCAAAGTCAAAAGCTCATATTCCAAACCGGTAGCGTCAAGAACAGTTTTAACTGTTTTGTAAGTCGTTGAGATTTGCTCAGCCCGCGGGCTGCCGGAAATACCTAAAATTTTCATTTTTCAGCTCCTTTTACTTTGCTATGCTTTATTTTTAACCAGTATAGCTTATAATGTTCTTGAAACCAAATTAAAGTTTTGTATGATTTGGATTATAAGAATCTTTTTATGGAGATAATTTCATGGGAAAAATCCTCTTTACCGGTATTTTATCTGCGTTAGGTTTATTTTTTTTAACAGGATGCCAGAATCAGCTCGGCTATGAAACCGAAATACGCAGAATTACTATAAAAACTGAACCTCAAAATGCTAAAGTTTACCAGGTAAATCCTGTTGACAAACACTTGATTTATCTTGGAATGAGTCCGGTTGAAGCACAGCCGGTAAACGTAATAACCAAATTTTCGGGGACCGACAACAGACAGGTTTACGATTATTTAACCACTCAATTATTTATGGTATTCGTGTGGAAAAAGAAGGCTTTGTGCCATACGAAGGGAATTTGCCCACTGAGGAAGAAGACATTTTGCTTCACAGAATCGAACTGGAATCACTTTAAATAACCAATCAAACAGCTACGTTTTTCAATTGTGCCTTGCAACGCTCACAATCGCAGGCACCAACCGAGCAAAGATTTCCATTGCCCGCCAGTTCCCTGGTGTCAATGATTCTACAGCCTTTTGCCTTCATTTTTTTAAGTGCCATATCTGCCGCTTCTTTGTTGCGGGAACCTACCGCATCACCCAGCAAAGAAACATTTTTTTCTCGCTGAATAAGTCCCAGAACCGTTTCAAAAACTGCCTGTTCTGCCAAAGCACCAACGGCAATTATCTCATCAACCGCTAAATCAGTCAACAAGCGGTCTGCACGTGGTTCTTCAAAAGGATTTGTATCCTTTTTTTCAAGTATGATTTGGTCAAATTCCGTAAAAACATCCTTTCTCAGGTCAGAATAACCATCAGCATCATATCTGATATAGCGATTTCGCAAGGTATATTTTATAAGATCAACTCCCTCAGTACCCATCTTGCAGTAATCGTGTTTATCAGAATATCCGTTGGAATAGCAAACACATGTGTTGACAATATTGATACCGTTGGCTCTGGCCCATGCATTTATCCTTCTTATATTCATTAAAACCCTGCGGTGATTACGAACACATGCTTTACCATCAGCAACAAGAAAATCTTGCTGAGTATCGATATTTAACAGAATACGTCTTCTTTTTAATCTTATCAGAGGTCTGATCATAACTTAATTCCTCTTCTTAACGTCATCACATCACTATACGATTTTCTAATAAAGCAGTTCTATTTTATATCGGGGAGACTTTAACTTGACTTTATCCCCGATTGTATAGAAAATAAAAAATTTAGTATTATAATCAGGTAAGAAATGGTTAGACGCAAAATAGAAATTTACGAACATATAGCGATAAATCCTTGTCAAACAAAGGGTAAGATAAATTTTGAGGAATTTTTCGGGCGAAAAGCCCCTGTCGAAATAGAAATTGGCTCTGGCAAAGGCACTTTTTTAGTCAATCAGGCCCCTGCATACGAAAATATTGATTTTCTGGGCATAGAATGGGCAAATAAGTTCTATAAACATGCTGTGGACCGTTTAGGCCGCCATGATATCAAAAATGTCCGTATGATCCGAACCGATGCCGCGGTTTTTATCCCCGAACATGTGCCAGATGATTCCGTTTCAGGATATCATATTTATTTTCCGGACCCTTGGCCCAAAAACAGACATCACAAACGCAGGTTTATTTGTGCCGGTAACCTGAAAATTTTATGGAACACACTTGTTCCAGGAGGATGGATCAACATCGCTACCGACCATAAGGATTATTTTGACTGGATCAATGAGCATATAGATATGTGCGGCGAAATGTTTTTACCTATTGAATATAAATATCCAGCAGGCACAAACAAAGGTGAGATGGCAGGAACTAATTTCGAGAGAAAATATCTCAAAGAAGGACGCATTGTTTATACAACCACAATTGAAAAAAATTAATTTTCGTCAGGCGGACAGCTGGTAATATAATCCCTTATATCGTCCAAATTTCCAATAGCAACCGCGATTTTATCATCTGCTGCACCATAGTATAAATACAGTTCATTGGTCTTTTCATTCACAATCGCACCAGAGACAAAAGTTACAGAACCGACATCGCCAATCTGCTCATATAGTTCGCTGGGGCCCAAAACCCATTCGGGGCTTCTATGAAGCACCCGCCAAGGCTCATCTTTGTCCAGCAGAGCCAGGCCCGTTCGATAAATTGCACCGGCGGTTGTTCCTCGAACTCCATGATAAACAATAAGCCAGCCTTCGGGCAATTCGATCGGCTGAGCTCCCAAACCAACTCTAACACCATCCCAGTACGCATGCCTTGTTTTCAATAAAACCCTGTGATCGCCCCAATGCTTCAAATCCGGCGACATACTTATCCATATATGTGCCTCTCCGCGAACTATCGGCCTGTGAATAAGAGCAAATCTGCCGTTAAATCTGCGGGGAAACAGACAAGCGTCTTTATCTTCCGGCGGAAGTAATGCGCCAAGCCTTGCGAATGTTTTAAAATTACGGGTGATAGCCAAAGTGATTATTGGCCCATCCTCACCAAAGCTTACATAAGTGATTGCATATTGTTTTTGCTCCTCGAGCCAGACAATCCGAGGATCTTCCAATGCATATCTTTCCTCACGTGATTTTTCGTCAGGTACCAATGTTGGTTGCTGGTCAATTTCCCAGTCAGTAAGCCCGTTTTTAGAACGTGCCACACAAAGATGTGAAAACCCCCTCAAATCTTCCACCCTGGCCAGCAATAGATAATCATCATCTACCTTTATCGCAGCAGGATTCATAACAGAATTAACCGGATAAGGCCAATCATGTTTGGTAAGAATGGGATTTCCCTCAAATTTCTTAAACAGATTAAGAGCTTTTTTTGCAAGTTCCATACAAAGGCCTTAAAAATTTATCTATTTTAAATGCTCTTAATTCATCTTATATCTGGTATATCATTTTTTCAAGCACTTATTTCATTTAATTTTATGCTTGTATCAATTGCGTTTCATAAAGCGAGTTATACAGTGCACAATTTTTAGTTAGTTCGTGATGAGTGCCTATCGACCTGACCCTGCCGTTATCGAAAACAACAATCATATCAGCTTTCATGATGGTCGAGAATCTATGAGCAATTACAATGCTTGTCCTGTCCTGCATGAATCGTTCGACCGCTGTATGTATTTTTGCTTCGCTTTCAGCGTCAATCTGGCTTGTCGCTTCATCAAAGATCAGAATCTCAGGATTTTTTAACATCGCCCTGGCAATCGCTATCCTCTGGAGCTGCCCGCCGGAAAGTCCCGCACCTGCCTGGCCAAGCATAGTTTCATATCCGTTTGGCAGTTGAGTGATAAATTCATGGGCAAAAGCCTGTTTGGCAGCATCGATGATCTCGTCCATAGTCGCATCTTCTTTACTGTAAGCGATATTGTAAGCAATCGTGTTACTGAAAGTCATTGTATTTTGAGTGACTAAACTTATCTGATCACGAAGACTGTACAAAGAAGCCTGCTTTATATCGACACCATCGATGGTTATTATGCCGGAATCAGGATCGTAAAAACGAGGCAAAAGTGAAGCAAGCGTTGTTTTGCCCGAACCGTTTGGCCCTACTAAAGCAACTTTTGACCCTGCTTTAATTGTCAAATTTATATCTTTTAAAGTTGGATGTTCATTTCCGGGATAGGTAAAATAAATGTTATTAAACTGAATTTCATTTTCCAATCTTTTCAACTGCACAGGGGTCTTCGATTCAGGCTCTTTGGGCTGATCGATCATGGCAAAAACCCTCTCTGCGGCAGCATTGGATTCCTGAATTCTCGGCCAAAGATCACTAACCCTTCTAAATGATTCAGCAGTAGCTCCCAAAATTATCAAAAGCGTAAAGAAGTCCGCCGGTTCCATATCACCTCTTGATACCCAGTAAACACCGAAAACAAGCCCCGTAGAAGCTGCTATCATCGCAAGAGATTCCATAACAGGGCTGGTGGACGCCCCTGCTTTTGCAATCTTCAAAAGCTGTTTCAATAAACCTTTATTGAGCTGATCAAAAGACTTCTTTTCTGCTTCCTGCCGGTTATAAACTTTCACAATCTTTACTGAACCAATAGCCTCTTCAAGCCTCGAAAGCATCAGCGACCAGCTTTGCAGAGATTTCCTGGTGGCCCGCTTGATTTTTTTGCCCAATTTTCCAACCGCTACAAGAGTAAACGGCACACAAGTTATAAATATCAATGTCAGCTGGGGTGCGGTATAAAAAGCAAATATAAGCAAACCTATCGCTTTGACCGGTTCTCGAATCGCCTTGCCAAGCAAAACGTTTATTCCTTTTCCAGCTGCATCTGAATCACGGATCATGCGAGAAACCGTATCAGAGGAACCTTCTTTAACAAAAAAACCCGCCTGCATGTCCATCGAATGGCCGAACATCTGCATTCTGACTTCAGCCAAAGTACTCTGGACGATTTTAGCCGCGGTATAATCCTGTAAAAATCTGAAAAAACATCTCAGTATCGTTACAACTACCATCAAAGCCAAAACAAATATAACGGCATTCATTTTACTTTCTTTGCTCTGTTCCCTGGGAACTGCCGCTAGTAATTCCTGCCCAAAATCGGCAAAAAATGGTTTTTCAGGTGCTCGCAATTCTGCCTGTTTGATCTCAACCTCGGTTTTGTTTGGTATGGTTCTGCGGTATTGAATTATGAGCGGCTCATTTTTTTCAATAGTCGCAAGCTCTTCCAGGAGTTTTATAATTGGCACAACATTAGAATCTGTGGGCATATAATCGTTTACGCCGGTAATCCAGTCCTGGGCTCGAATACCTTCTTCAAATAAAACCGATTCTTCCTCTATATTATTTATTTTGAGCTGATAAGCTGCCTTGGAATCGGGATCCATAAAATCAGTCGAATCAGGAACATAAAAATTGATATCATATCTGTCCTGGCTGATTTTACGGTCAAGCCATCCATGAAGACCCTCAGAACCCATCATTACTGTCAAAAGCGGGGAAATAGTGGCATAGCTGAGCATAAAAAAGAAACTTATCAACACAACGCTGATAAGAACTATTGATATTCGCTGCCACTGAGGCCATATATATTTAAAAATCCTACTCAAATGCTTCAAAACATACTCCGTTATATCTCAATTGTTTTTGAGTCACTTAAAGATAAAGCATCATATTGCAAAGTTGAGCATTTTACAACAAATTAATGAAACGACCTCAAAAATCAAGTTTTCAAACGGCAAATGCCGAGTTATAATGCGCAACATAAATGTTTTAAAGAAGGTATATTAGATGATTGAATGCGATATTGCAGTCATTGGTGCAGGTCCCGCCGGGCTGATGGCGGCAATTTACGGTGCGCATAAACAGGCAAAAACCGTCATTATCGACAGCAATTCAACCGTCGGGCTGAAATTACTGAGAACCGGCGGAGGCAGATGCAACTTAACCCACCAGCTTAATCCCGATGAATTTATTCGTGTTTTCGGAGACTCAGGACGTTTCCTGAGATATTCTCTGCATGATTTCGATGCAAATAAAACCATGGATTTCTTCGCCAAAAACGGCTTGAAAATAGAAGCCGACGAACATGGCTTTTGCTACCCGGTTACAAATCGAGCCGGCGATGTCAAAAGAGTGCTCGTAAATGTAGCCGAAAACATGAATGTAACTTTTTTGATGAATTCTAAAATTGAACACATCGAAAAACAAAATAACCTTTTTATTTTACAGGCCCCAAATGAGGTAATCATCTCCAAAGCCTTAATTATAGCCACTGGCGGCATGAGTTGGCCCCAAACAGGTTCAAACGGCGACGGCTACAAATTTGCAGCCAGCTTCGGACACAAGATCATCCCTCCCAAAGCCGCACTTGTACCTTTGAAAACTACCCAAAAATGGATGCACCGGATAACCGGTCTCTCACTTGATAAAGTCGGAGTCAAAGCAGAATGCGAAGATAAAAAGTTCACTATCATCGGCCCTATGATTTTCACCGATAACGGAATCGGCGGCCCTGCGGTTTTGGATTTCAGCAGGCACATAACCGATTATCTAAACGGAAATAACAGCGTAACTATCAAACTTGACCTTATTCCTGACTGGAACGAAGAAAAAGTCAACCAAAGATTGATAGAACTTTGCACCGAACACCCAAACCGTGAAATGCCCGGGATACTTTCAGAATTTTTGCCTAGAAGATTTTCGATTGGATTGTGTGAACAGATCGATTTTCTCAAAAGCACTCTTTCGGGCCGCCTTACAAAAGCAGACAGACGCAAACTTGTCGCCCTGCTCAAAGGATTGCCCGTTGAAGTTACCAGCACCAGATCAATAAATGAAGCCACCATCACCAAAGGCGGCGTATCCACAAACCAGGTAGATGACAAAACCATGATGTCGAAACTATGCCCCGGACTATTTTTCGCTGGCGAAGTTATAGATGTTGACGGCCCTTGCGGTGGATTCAATCTTCAGATATGCTGGTCAACCGGCCAGGTCGCAGGTTCCGCCGCATACCATTATGTAAACCAAAATAACCCCTGAGCAATCATCTTCAGCTTTGCTTTTTAGCTGTTACCATTCCATATTCCATCAAATTATTATCAAAAGCCTTCTTCATTAATTCGAAAGATTCCACAAATCGATGAACTCTCTGGCCCATAACAGGCAGCAGCATACGAACACTTGCCCTTTTGCTTATCTCGATACATATATCCCATGTCTGTTTAACTCGCGATGTAATATCTTCGAACTCGACCTTACAAAAATCATTTTCAGCCAGAATATCAACCACTTCTGCTCCACTGAGAAAACCCGGACAAAGCATCGCATCATAAATTTCTCTTAAAAGTTCAGTCTCTTCCAATGCCCTGCCCCCACGCAACCAGCTGCAAAGAGCCAGTTTCCCCCCAGGCCGCAAAAGCGAATAACATTGCCCGAAAAACTTATTTTTATCAGATATATGTTCGCTGCATTCGATTATCCATACACAGTCAAAACTTTTATCGATACCGCTTAGATTATTAGCATCTTTTAGCTGAAAAGTGGTGGCAGAATCAATGTTACGTTTTTTAGCTTTGTAGTTCGCGATTTTTGCCTGGATCGGACTAACAGTAATTCCTTTAACCTCACAGCCCTGCTTACCCGCAAGCCACAAACTCGAACCGCCCAAACCGCAGCCTATATCCAGAACTTTCATCCCAGGCTTTAAACCGGAACGTTCATACAATAACTGAATCAAATTCAGCTGCGCCTGATACTGATCTTCACTTCCTTGCCAATAACCATGGTGAATATGTTCACCCCAGAAAATATGATAAAAAATAGATATTAAATCATAATGGAATTTGATGTCTTTTACTTCAACTGTCATCGAAAACTCCTTATAAGTATGTATTAACTTATTTAAGCAGGGACTTAACTTATTTAACATTGTTGCTTGCCAATTATATCTTCGCGAATCCCTCTGACCAATAATTAAAGTTTATAGGTCTAATTCTCATTATATGCCCAACTTCCCCAATTGACCAGTGTATCCCGATAGAAACTCATACCCCTTCTCAATGAGCATCGTACCCAAAACCGGGCCTGGGCCACAGCTGTAATCCAAACATTTATATCGGGATTGATTTTTTTTCAGTAAAGGTTCAGAAAGTTTCGTAAGGAATTTGCGATAGCGTAAATCATAAATTCATTTTCATGCAGCAGATATTCGGCATAATATCCGGAAGCTATTTACCATTTAGAAAATCGCAAAACTTCTGGAGCATTGCCGGTAATCTTTCTTATCTGCGGTGATAAAGTGAGCTGCCCGATCATTAAAACAGACCTCTGCAGTCGATGGTTTGTGTGTTCTCTGACGGTCATTGATCTTTGAGCTTTTCCAGTTCTTTTTCAATTTCCTCTATCTCGCAATGCATCTTCTTTACTTCATCGGGTTCATCGAGCTGAGACATAGCACCGGCCATTTGCTGCCGGCGTTTTTGCAGCCGGTCTTTGAGAACTTGCATTCGTTTTCGTACTTTTTTATTCATATCATCTTCCCTTCTAAGATTTTAAACTTACGCAGATTCAGAGATTAACGGCTCGGCAAAAGGCGTATCAGAAATCCGTAAGTCGGGATTACGGTCACAATATGGCCCGGAGTGTCGAGCAAATTGATATGAAAACCCCGATATTCGAACTGCAGCACGGTCGAGCTGATGGAAATACCACGTTTCTTCTCCAGCTCCATCCAGTCTGAAGTCGTTGCCCGCTGATTCTTTCGTGTCACCACCGAACCTGCCAGACCTACGGCTCCGCCATACAGAAGGAATTTTTCGGTTAGGGTTGTCTTTCCGGCATCAGGGTGCGAGACAATCGCAAATGTCCGTCTTTTGGCAATCTCACGATTGAAAACACTTTTTTTTGTACTCATAATAATTCCGTATATAAAGCTTAAAATGGGTATGATTAAAATATTCGGCAGGTCAATTACAAATAACTATCGCCACAAAGGCATTATCAAGCGAAATGGCTTTTCGGTTGAAATTACCCCTAAAGCAGTCCAGCGATGATCAAACACTAAATATAACAAATAACATTTGTAAGGTCAACGATTGATTTTGGAAATCGCAATTTCAAATAAAAGGCAAAAAAATATTTGACAGCACGAACAAATATGATACTATATGAGTATTATTTGTCACAGTAACTAAAGGAATCTTTTATGGATGCAGATACCAAAAAATTCTATCAATTAAAGGCCGAAATTATACAGGCTGCTGCACATCCGATAAGACTCGCAATTATCGAGTTTTTAGTCGATGGCGAACAGTGCGTCTGTGATATCGTCGATCATGTTGATGCCCAAAGGTCTAACGTATCCAGGCATCTGTCTGTCATGCTCAAAGCTGGTGTGGTGGAAAGCCGCAAAGATGGTCTGAAAATGATGTATTCACTAAAGACGCCTTGTATCGTAAAGTTTTTGGGATGTGTAGAACAAGCCTTGAAAGAGCGAATGCAAAGCCAGGCAACCCTTTTGCGAAAGCTGGGCTGATTTTTTTTTGAGAACAAAAGTGAGTATTTTGTTGTATAGTTACATTCGATATTTGGAGTTGAACTAAATGGACTGGAAAAAAGAATGGAAGAAATTAACAGCAATCGTTGTTATTTTTTTGGCTTGTTTTTATCTGCCGGTAGGCTTCAAAAGATTCGACAGTGCTGTCATGGAATCCCTGCATCTGGTTAAATGGTACGCACAGGAACATGTTTTGTTATGTCTTATCCCCGCCTTCTTTATAGCCGGTGCAATTTCAGTATTTATAAGCCAGGCTTCGGTCATGAAATATCTTGGTGCCAAAGCAAATAAAGTGCTGGCCTACGGTGTTGCTTCGGTATCTGGTACCATTCTTGCCGTATGCTCATGTACGATTTTGCCGCTCTTTGCGGGTATTTACCGTATGGGAGCCGGTCTTGGCCCTGCGACAGCATTTCTTTATTCAGGCCCTGCCATAAATATTCTGGCTATTATACTAACCGCCCGAATTCTAGGCATAGAACTGGGTATTGCCCGCGCGGTAGGAGCGATTATCTTTAGCGTGGTAATCGGATTGGTCATGCATTTCATATATAGAAAAGAAGAGCTTGAAAAGGCCAACGGACAAATGGGTATGCCCGAGCCGGAAATTTCGCGTCCGCTGTGGAAGAACGCAGTGTTTTTCGCGGTCATGATCGGGGTGCTGGTCTTTGCCAACTGGGGCGCTCCCAATGATTTTTATTTTGAAACTGCCGATGGCAATATGCTCAGGGCTGCTGTTGTGCAGGCCCCGGCCCACGGCAGCGAGGATGGTTTTTATGTAGTGAAACTGGCCCAAGGCCAACAAGCTGGCCAGCAGGTAACAATTCCGGTTGAAGACATAATAAGCAAAGAGGCAGTCCCGGGTTTCTGGAAAACCGTCTGGAACTATAAATGGATAATTACATCCGTGTTTGCCGTTGCTCTGGCATTGATATTGATCCTTTGGTTTTCTATACCGACCTGGAAGATACTTGTAGGTGCTGTGCCCACCGCCATTCTTGCCTTTGTTTTACCGATGGAAGGGATGATGGTAATGATACCATTTTCAGCCGCTGTAATAGGCCTGTCCTGGGCAACCAGCACGACCAAAGGCGAATCAGAGGAATGGTTCGCTTCGACCTGGACCTTTGCCAAACAGATACTGCCGCTGCTGTTTTTCGGTGTGATCATCGCTGGAGCATTGCTTGGCAGGCCTGGCCATGAAGGCCTTATACCATCCCAATGGGTGGCACGAGCCGTTGGCGGCAATTCTCTCTGGGCGAATCTGTTCGCCTCTGTCGCTGGAGCATTCATGTACTTCGCCACATTAACGGAAGTTCCGATTTTACAAGGTTTAATCGGAGCGGGCATGGGTAAAGGCCCGGCATTGGCTTTATTGCTGGCTGGTCCCGCACTGTCCCTGCCAAATATGCTGGTCATCCGTTCTGTGATGGGTACGCAAAAAACAATTGTCTTTGTTTCTCTGGTTGTTGTAATTGCGACAATAAGTGGATTAATTTTTGGAACTTTCTTTTAATGGAGATTGGCAAATGAAAAAAATACAGATACTTGGTACCGGTTGTCCAAAGTGCAAAAAGTTGGCAGAAAATGCCCAAGCTGCCGCCGAAGAACTCGGCATAGAATATGAGCTTGAAAAAGTAACACAAATCAATGACATCATGAAAATGGGTGTTATGATAACACCGGCTTTGGCGATTGACGGCGAAGTGAAAGTAACCGGCAAAGTTGCCGGTAGTGATGATATCAAAAAATTACTGTCTTAATGATTAAGGAGTTAAACATGAATAAAGCATGGAAAATAATTATTGTTGTCGTGCTGATTGCAATTGTCGGCATAGTTATCGCTACCAAGCAGCAGGGAAACACTTCGGCCTCAGAACCTGTTATTCCTGATTCCGACCCTCAGGCAATGACCGTCAGCGGTCAAACCGCAGAAAACTCTGCGAAGCTGCCTCATCTTCTTGATCTCGGTGCTGATAAATGTATCCCATGTAAAATGATGAAACCGATTCTTGATGATCTTACCCAAAACTATAATGAGCAATTCAAGATAACATTCATAGATGTATGGAAAAATCCCGATCAAGCTAAGGAATATAACATAAAAATGATACCCACCCAGATTTTTTACGATGCACAAGGCAACGAGTTATTCAGGCACGAAGGCTTCTATTCCAAAGAAGATATTCTCAGCAAATGGAAAGAACTTGGCATAGATGTTGAGAAAAAGACGAATAGCGGGACCGATTAATTTTACGAAATCAATGTAAACCAGGAGCCAAATGCAGGAGTTATTTACGCAACTGACACAAGCGGTAGAAGGTACATGGTATATTGCCGTTGCTGCATCATTTATATGGGGCATATTGAGCATAATCCTGAGCCCATGCCACTTAGCAAGCATACCGCTGATTATAGGATTCATTGACGAACAAGGCAGAATGTCCACCAGACGAGCCTTCTGGATATCGACTCTTTTTTCGGTAGGCATTCTTATTACCATCGGCGCGATAGGTGCAATAACCGCCGCGGCAGGTCGAATGATGGGCGATGTCGGCAGATACGGCAACTATTTTGTTGCTTTAATATTCTTTGTGGTCGGCCTGCATTTGCTTGAGGTAATCCCAAATCCTTTTTCAGCCCCCGGACAGATAGGCATGAAACGCAAAGGAATGCTGGCTGCCTTGATTTTAGGTCTGGTGTTCGGCATTGCCCTTGGCCCCTGCACATTCGCTTATATGGCACCAATGCTCGGCGTTACTTTCAAGCTCTCGTCAACAAATCTTGCTTATGGAATCCTGCTGCTTTTGGTTTACGGCATCGGGCATTGTTCGGTAATAATCTTTGCCGGAACATTTACAGAGGTTGTTCAGCGATATATGAACTGGAACGAAAAATCTAAAGGCGCCGTGATTTTGAAAAAAATCTGCGGTGCACTCGTAATACTCGGCGGCATCTGGCTGATCTATACCGCACCGTAATCTTTTATTGAAACAGTTAAGATCGAAAATGTTACAGGAGTTAAAAACTATGAGTGACAAAATTAAAGTTCTGTTTTTGTGTACCGGCAATTCCTGCCGAAGCCAGATGGCCCAGGGCTGGGCAAGTCATTTGAAAAGCGACGTCATCGAGCCCTATTCGGCAGGCATAGAAACCCACGGCATGAACCCCAATGCCGTGAAGGTAATGGCCGAGGCCGGTGTAGATATTTCCAGCCAACATTCAAAGCATCTTGATCAATTAAAGACTGTCAATTTCGATTATGTGATAACGGTCTGTGACAACGCCCACGAAAGCTGCCCTGTATTTCCCGGAAAAACCAAGGTTGTACATGTCGGCTTCGACGACCCGCCAAGGCTTGCTAAAGACGCAAAGTCGCAAGAACAAGCATTGGATTCTTACAGACGGGTAAGGGACCAAATAAAAGATTTTATTCAAAAGTTACCGGATTTTTTAACTTGTCAAGCACGCCTTTGAAGTCGGCAGGTCAAATGGATTAATTGCTTAAAAATCTATCAAAAGAATTACGAGGTTGAATATGGCACAAGAAAAAGCACAGCTTCAGGAAAAAAAGTTAAATGTCTTTGAACGGTATCTCACTCTATGGGTCGGTTTATGCATCATCGCTGGTATAATATTAGGCAAACTGGCCCCGGGTCTGGCCCAATCGCTGGATAAAATGGCCATTTATGTCGATGGAGCGCCGGTAGTTTCAATACCGATAGCCATCGCTCTTTTCTTTATGATGTACCCGATCATGGTCAAGATCGATTTTGCCGAAGTTGTCAAAGCTGGCAAAAGCCCAAAACCGGTTTTACTTACCCTGATTGTAAACTGGTGCATCAAGCCGTTTACAATGTTTGCCATTGCCTGGTTTTTCCTTGGCGTTGTCTTTAAGGGTCTTATCCCCGGTACCGAGATCGTTAAAGACGGCACAGAAGTCGAACTGTTCCGTTCATATATCTCTGGGGCAATCCTGCTGGGCATCGCGCCCTGTACAGCCATGGTGCTGATGTGGGGCTATCTTGCCAAAGGCAATCAGGGACATACACTCGTAATGGTGGCGATCAACTCGCTGACAATGCTGGTGCTCTATGGGTTGCTAGGCGGCTGGCTGCTCGGTGTCAACAAGATGCCCGTGCCGTGGGAGGCACTGCTGTTGTCCATTGCCATTTACGTGGCACTACCGCTGGTGGCGGGCTTTTTTTCAAGGAAGTGGATAATAAAGGCAAAGGGACTTAAATGGTTCCAGGAAAAGTTCCTGCATGTCCTTACTCCGGTTTCAATTATCGCACTGCTTGGTACATTGGTGCTGCTGTTTTCGTTTAAAGGCGAAACCATATTAAGAAACCCTCTGACAATCCTCTGGATCGCAATTCCATTATTCATACAGACGGTGTTGATCTTTGCGATAACTTACGCATTAGCCAAGGTTCTCAAGTTTACTTACGAAGATGCCGCACCAACAGCTATGATCGGAGCATCGAATCATTTTGAGGTCGCCATCGCCACAGCAACAATGCTCTACGGATTGTCTTCAGGTGCAGCCTTAGCTACTGTTGTTGGAGTTTTGATCGAGGTACCTGTAATGCTTATGCTGGTGAAATTCTGTCTGCGAACATCGCATTGGTTTCCCAACAATCATGAAGACCCCCATTTGAAGCAAGGGTAAAAGAATTGCGACTATTATCAACAACAAAATCAGTGTATAGTGTAAGTATCTAACTTTTTCGTCCATTTAAAATTTGGTAATTCTGATTGTTTAGAATTTAGAACTTTTAACATTTCATGTCTTAGCGGTTTAGCCCCCTTGATGTCCTCTCAAACGAGCGCACCGACAAGGAATCTTACCAATTAAAAATTCCCCAAAGGTGAAATAGCACCCCTGCTGCAATGCAGAAAACATCCCACTCAAAAAGTCCCGAAGGGACAAAAGTTCAATAGCCGGGCGGCGCAAGCGACCCGAAATAAAAGCTCTATCGCGGAAGCGATGAGATTGAAAACCAAGCAAATGGTTCGACCCCTCGTAGGCACTGCTCGCGAGCAGCCCGAAAAAAAGCCCAATCCCGACAGCGCAGAGCGCAAGCGACCCGAACAAAACCTCAATCCCAAAATAGCTCAATCGCCCCAGCGATGAGATAGGACTTGCAACAAACGTTACTTACATTTTTAGCCCGTTGCTTTAGCAGCGGGTTTCACGGAGGGTGGACACCGCCCACCAGCACTGTCATTCCGAGCGAGCATAGCGACGAGGAATCTCATCCCTTTTACCATACCTGCCTCGTCACCATCCAGACCAATAAACCTCTACTCCCACCTCTCATTCATAAACCCCTGCCCCATTACCTCGATCGTCCGACCAAGCGACAAAACAACCTTCTGATAATGCTCAATATCATCATAACTTAGCACCCGCCCCCGCCTGTCCTTAAGCCACTTCTCGCAAACCTGGTACCCGCCGACATAAAAATCCCACACATCCCGCCTCACTCCCTCAAAATACTGCTCACCATTGATATAAACCCGCCCCGCGCACTCATTCGCATCACAAACAAACCTCGGATACCCCCTCTCAACCTCATCACTGCCCTCTACCGCATACACAGGCCACCTCTCACGCTCTTCCAGAACATCCGCCTCAAGCAAATGCAGACCCATAAGCTCATAACCGGCCCCCGCAAAATCCCCAAACATCCCCTTATCCTCCGGCAGCGGTATCCGCGGAAAATCAATCTTCAAAAATTCCGCATACCTCTTACGATACGCCTCGCTATGAAGTACCCCGTAAATATACGCAAGAACATCCTCCGGCCCGAAACTCTGTTGTTTTTTAATTTTTTTCTGTGTTAATCCGTGTTCATCTGTGGCGATTATATCACCCCTGCCATCAGGCACATATTCCATCCCCACAGCCCCCTTGAACTCATCGATAAACTCCTCACTCAAATTCGCACGCCTCACCCCCTCTCTCTCATCAAACAACTCTCCCTGCTCTTTCTTCTCAACAGGATATAAGTATAGGGGGAAAACATTAACTCCTCCTCTACGGAAAATATTTGCATCTACAGGAAACTTTGAAATAGTAATCAAATACCAAATTGGATCATTTACTGCAAGTCCTTGACGGCCAAGGCCTAGACATAGGTTGTCTTTATTTGCAACATGTTCTTTTAATTCTTTTCTGGGATAATCCATTGTTACTTCACTAAAAAAACATTTACGTTGATCAAAAGGCCTATATGCACAATCTATTATAAAATTATTGATGTCAGACATCTCTCTAAGTTTTGTTCTTGCTTTTTTTATTTTCCAATCACGATTATCTTTTAAAGCATATTTAATACAAAACTCACTGTTGTTTAATTTATCATCTTGCATTTCGAAAATTCTGGTTTCTATTGTAAAACTTTCGAAATCTACTGCAAAGTTATCCCTGTGAGTTTGGAATCCTAATACATTAACCTCCATTATTTCCGTAATTTTCCAAAATTGATTATATTGACTTAACAATTTATTATCTTGGGGATTGAAAAGATAAAACGGCTTTATCGGCCCTATCTCCTGCCAATCTGTTTTCTTCGCGTCTTTGCCGTCAAGCCATTTGTACTTTTCTTTCCTCGCTCCATATAAATCCTGATGGTAAACTTTTGCCTGCTCCTTGCTGTCCGTCGTTTTTACAAATATCCCTATCGAAACCCCCTGCTGAATGTCAAACACGTTTACATCCTTGCTCCCGTCCGGACATGTTTCTTTCTTCTTGGTGTTACCATGCAAATCCAGTAAATATATCTCATCGAAAGTTTTCATCAATGACTGCCTCATACCCCGAAACGTCGGATTATCCAGGTACCCGTGATTGGTTATAAACGCCAATACACCGTAACCCGTCTGCTCTATGCGCCACTGCGAAAATCTGATAAACTTTACATAATCATCCTGTAACCATTTGGGATTTTTCTCCCCTAACGGCTTACCGTCACATTGATGATAATCTTTTATCAATTTCTTTATCCATTCGCCTTCATTCGCCGAATGTCCCGAATACGGCGGATTACCCATAACTACCATAATCGGCAGATCGCGCTTCGCCTCGTTCGCCTGCCGCGCCTCATCCGCAAGCCATTGCGTAAACAACGGCAACTCACTCATTTCCTCCGCCTCTTCAAGCGTATTTGTCAAAAATATCCTGAGCCTCTCATCCCCCTCAAAATCATACCCCTTCTCCGCCAGCTGCAAACCAAGCTTCATATGCGCTATCGTATAAGGCGCCATCATAAGCTCGAACCCGTATATCCTCGGCAGCAGATGATCTTTAACATACCCCGACCAGCCGCCCTTGTTCTTTCCGAACTTTTTATGTATCTGCTCTATCACCTCATACAAAAACGTCCCCGTCCCCGCCGCCGGATCAAGTATAAGCAGCTTATGAATATCCCGCGTTTGGGCACCGCCCACGTTAGCCCCTCGCTTTAGCGGGGGGTTACTGTTAATCTTTATCTTACTCTTATCCGCCAACCCCTGCTTTAAACCGAACTTCTCTTTCAATATCCAATCCACACTCCGAACTATATACCCAACCACCGGCTCCGGCGTATAATAAACGCCTCTGCTCTCTCTCAACTTCGGGTCATACTCGGCAAGAAACGTTTCATAAAAATGTATCACCGGATCCCGCTTGCCTGTCTCTATCGCGAAACCCTTCAAAACACTGTCCATCCGGCAATTCCTCAGAAGCGCAACAATATCATCAACTAACCAGCTTATCTCAATCGGCAGCTCCGGCCCCGCTATATGATAAAACATCTTCTGTAAAAATGGATTTGTCTTTGGCAATAAACCCGCCGCATGTTCCCTGCTGAAATCCTCAACTTTATTATCAACTCCATGAAAGACTGCATGACTGTCATTGCCGAAAACATTTATATCCTGTATATGGCACCTTGCCGCAAAAAGCCCGTAAGCTATCGTCTGTGCATACATATCCGCAAACTGTTCTTCCTTCAGATCATGCAGCAGCACTTTTTGAAATGCCTCGAACTGACCGTGAAGCGGACCGGTTTTCTTTTCTTTATCGAATGTACTGTCTATCAAATCCCGCAAAAGCCTTGCCATATGCGCAAGCCTCCCCGCCAACTCCCTCGGCGATGTTATCTTCTCCGGCTCCTGTCCCAAAAAACCATCAAGCAGATCACTTAACTTTTTTATACTCTCTTGATCACTTTTGAACACGCCGCCCTTTTCCTCACCTACCGCTGCGCTCATACGTAATTCTTGATTAACATACCACCGGAAATTCACATAATCGGTAAGGATGAAATTATTCAGACTTGGCAGATACCTCTTTTTTATCTGCTCACTCTTGGCAACCTGCACCAGGTTCGTACCTATATCCTTCGCCTCGATATACCCTATCGTCTCGATATGTTTTCTCTTCGTCCTGGTAATCACGTAATCCGGCGCCCCGCACTTTATCCTCGACGGCTCATTGGTCGCTGTTACCTTATCCTTTAAACCCTCTATCAGATTTTTAAGCGCAGGCCTGAATGTATGCTCGGTCGAATTTCCTGCCGAATATTCCCTGTTAATATCACTTAAATACTGCTCAAATACCAACTTGCCGTGTCCCATAAACTCCCTTGATTTTAAATTAAAAACTTCAGCAAGAATTATCTACCATTTTCCTCCTCTTGTCAAAAAAAATCTGCGACACCTGCGCAAACAGCGTCTAATTTTCTGTTTTTTCGCAATTTGATGAGAATCGTAGGGGCTTACTCGCGAGCAGCCCGCATAAAAGCTCCATTGCGGAAGCAATGAGATTGAAATCACCACGAACGTTCCTTGCAAACTTAGCCCCCTGCTTTCAGCAGGGGGTTTAGAACTTCAAATTAAAAACAAACCCGGTAGCGCGCAGATCGCAAGCGACCCGAAAATAAAAGCTCAATCGCGGAAGCGATGAGATAAAAATCAGTGAAATCTGTGTAATCAGTGTCTAAAAAATAGAAAATCTGCGGGAATCAGCGTCAAA